>JAKART010000241.1 GCA_021819255.1 Acidobacteriota bacterium | reverse complement strand
CACCACCTCGGGGTCCTCAAAGCAGCGCACCACATGCAGAATCGCATCCGTCTGCCGGATGTGGGAGAGAAACTGATTGCCCAACCCCTCACCCTTGCTGGCTCCCTCCACAATCCCGGCGATGTCCACAAACTCCATGGTGGTGGGCACAATCGAGTTCGGCTTCACCAGCCCCACAATCCGGTCCAGGCGCGCATCCGGGACCGGCACCATGCCCACGTTCGGGTCAATGGTGCAAAACGGATAGTTCGCCGCCTGCGCTTTGGCCGCCGTCAGCGCGTTGAAGATAGTGGACTTGCCGACGTTCGGCAGCCCGACGATTCCACAGTTGAGGGGCATACGTTCCCAGAGTTCCTTTTCTCGTCCATTCGAAGAGTGCACTTTCTACTTCTCCAAAGAGCTCTCTTTCTCCCCTTATTGGAACATGTGCCTACCCTCCTCCGCCCAACTCGCCAACCTGGCCTGCCCACCGATTTCGGGAAGGTAGCCTCCGCTTCGGAGCAAAGGTGTACTAATTTCATACATCTTCCGCAAAAGATTGCACAATCGGCGAAGCTTAGGGGCACAACTGTTTGATTTTAGGTCGCTCCCGGGATGGCAACTCATTTGCTGTGTGAGTTCTTTATCTCTGGAGGAACTCGAAACCGATGAAACGTAGGACACTTGCGCCTCGAATCTCTTCCTGGCTCGGGATGAGCTTGGCTCT
This sequence comes from Acidobacteriota bacterium, assembly GCA_021819255.1. GTDB lineage: Bacteria > Acidobacteriota > Terriglobia > Terriglobales > Acidobacteriaceae > Granulicella. The sequence goes on along the minus strand of JAKART010000241.1, from coordinate 3,991 downwards.
GCTGACGGCTGCCTCTCTCCTGACGGCGCGTCAGGCCTCGGCCCAGACCCAGGCCGCCGCTCCCTCTCGCCACGCACAGGCGTGGCACAATACCCTTCCCAGTCACCTGATCTCCGCGCACGTGAGCGATGGCGTGCTGACCGTCGATGGCATGGTGGGCAAGATCGACCTGAACTACCAGATCGACCGCACTGGATTTCTTTACTTCTTTGAGCCGGGAGTGGGCACGGCGGTGGTCTCCTTGAGCCCGTTGGCCGGCGCGGAGAAGGTTTCAGACGGCATCGACGGCGTCCGGCTGGCCTTTACCATAGAGGGCCACAGCTTTGAGCTTAGCGGCGCCAGGCCGCTGCTCTCCCGGCGCAAGAACAAGCAGAAAGCCGATATCTACGTGCGCCTGGATACCGCCACGGTTGCCCTGAGCCGCTTTCCCCAGATGGGTTATGGGAATACCACCGAGTCTCCCTACGTCTGGCCGCTCTCCGCGCCGGAGCCGGTCACCAGCGTCAGGTATGTGGTGACGCCGCCGCCGATGCCTCGCAACCTGCTTCCGCGCACGGAGGATACGGCGTACGCCATTCCAGCCAGCGCCCGCTAACGATGATTATTCACTTGACAAAATTGTATAGTGAGACTAACATCGTCACATGGATGGATTAGTCACTTATTTTTCATGGGTTTACCGGGTAATGCCGACGCTCGTAAGGTGCGTCGAATGTCCTGTTTCACGGATGCCATCAATTTCCGCATCGGAACTTTCTTCAACTCAATCTGTTTGCTTCTCTCATCCATTGGAGTGCTCCTTGTGACCCTCATAGACCTGTGCCAAGCCTTCTCTTCCGATGACCGCTGCCGAGAACTTCTGGAGCGGTTGCGCTGGCCTTCCGGCCCCACTTGCCCTCGCTGCCCGAATCCGAACCCGGCGCGTCTGGTAAACAGCACCAAACTCCTCTACTGCAAAGAGTGCGACTACCAGTTTACGGTCACTTCCAACACCATCTTCCACGATTCGCACCTGCCCCTTATCAAATGGCTCACAGCGGTCTATCTCATGTGCGAGGGGAAGAAAGGGATGAGTGCGTTGCAACTCAAGCGGACGCTCTGGGAGAAAAACAAAGGCAGTTACAAAACGGCTTGGTATCTCTGCCACAGAATCAGAGCGGCGATGGCGACGGCGGAAAAGCCGATGCTGGACGGAACGGTGGAGATTGACGAAACGTATGTCGGCGGTAAGGTGAAGCCGGGGAGCATCCGCAATCATAAGCGCATGAATCCTCGCACCAAGGAAGTGGTCATTGGCATCCGCCAGCGCAACGGGGAACTGCGATTCATTCACGCGAAGGATGCGAAGGCCAAGACGGTGCGCGAGATTATCGGCGACCACGTTAGCGAAGATGTGGAAGTGCTGGTGACGGGTGAATCCACCATCTACCCCTACGCGCTCACTGCCGACCAGAAAGCAAAGCACAAGACTATCAACCATTCGCGCGAGTACGTTGTTGGCGACGTTCACACGAACACAGTGGAGTCAAGTTTTTCGCTGCTCAAGCGCGGCATCATTGGTTCGTGGCATCGTATCTCTGCAAAACATCTTCCGGCTTACCTCGAAGAGATGACCTTTCGATTCAATCGCCGCAATCGCTCTGACCTGTTCATGGATACGCTGCGCCACATGGTTACGGCTGACCCACTGACGTTTGAGGCTTTGACTGCGGACGAGGCTTAGAAAGCCGAGCATCGTTCACCGCCCCTCTTGTAGAGGCACCCAGTAAAAGTTCATGCCGCCATCCGTACTGTCGATTTCATCCAGACTCCAAGTCTTGCCCGTCTGAGTGTCAATTCGGATGGCGGTTTTGTGTTTCAGATTCCCGCCCATTCCTTCTGAATCAATATCGGCTGCGATAACTTGATAGCGGCCATTCGTCCCAGCTGGTAGTGTGGTCGAAGCAGCGATTTGCGCATGGGCATAGACCCATGCGCCGACAAGAACGATGAGACAAGAGAGTCCTGCGATTTTCAATTTCATTGTTGCCCTCCGCATACTTACTTATCACGCGGCGGCTCTGACGGCATAATCGACTTGCAATACTTACTAATCTGGCTGCGCCAATTCTTCGGCAGTGGTTCGTCGTCTTTCTCTGGTTTATCAAAAGGGGAGCGCTCATGCTCTACGTACAGGTGTTCGACCAGCAAGTCGATTTTTTCGGGAACCTTATGAGCCTTTCGGTCATCCGTTATTACCCACGTATCCCAGTTGAATCCAACTCCCACAGCCATTTCAGCAAACGCCTTGGCATCGAAGATGTCATACATTGTTCTCTCTACCGGATGCGCTCTCTTGTGCTCTAAAAACAGCATCTTCGAGATTGACTTCTCCCACCCTGAGCCGATGGCGTGAAAGCCTGTGGTGGTCATATCAATAGCAACACCAGGCGCATCCACTGAGAGAATGAAAGGCTTTCCATTAACGTCGAAGCCACAAACAATAAGTGAGCAATCGGCCACATAGTTCTGTACTTCAGTAGCAATTCCTCGGATGTAGGAGTTTATCTCCGGTAGCGACGTGGCTTTGATATATTCCGCCTTCGTCATAAGGCGCGGCGTGAGGTATTTCGCGGTAATAAGTTCGTTCACCGCTTCCTCATACTCGCTTTCGAGAATCTTCCGCGTCTCAGCGATGTCGTTGCCGATTTCATCGGCGCGTGCGATGACCTTTCCTAGAACCCGAGATGTTGCCTCCTCGCCACCGGCGAAAAGAACCAGCGTACCGCTGGGATTCAACTCAAAAATTTTGCTGCTATCTGAATCCCACTGGATAGAATCACCGTAGGAAATAGCGGTGTCCGCAATACAGACGATGGCCTTACTCTTCTGAGCGAGTGCGGCAACGCAAACCGTCATCCTCTTCCTCCTAAGCCGTACCGGGAGGCTATGCTTATAGGCAGGTCTCGGCTTGGGTATCATCGGACACCTCTAGCCGTGCTTTTGTCAAGTGAATAATCTTGCCGCTAACTGCTTTCCGTGCAGTTGGATCCGGATGCCTTCCCGATCGGGGGGTGTCTTCCCCAACGATCGGGGTCCCCGGCAGGCTCGTCTGCTGGGGCGGAAGGAAGAAGCCAACGCGGGCCTGCTTTGGCGGGTCCATCGATGCAGCCAACGCGATGGCCTGGCCGGCCTGTCCTTCGAGCCGGCCACGGCAGACGGTCTCCGCGCAGAGCTCTTGCTGCGCTCCGCGTCTCAAATTCCTTCGCCGTGATTCACCAGGTCGGCGCGGGCCAGTTGTTCGGAGCGATACTGTGCTCTCTCTTCTTGCTCGGTCAGCAGGCCGCTGGCCGCCGCCGGCGGAGCCTCGGGGTGCAGCTCGCCATCCATCCGGTCCACCCGCGCCCGCAGGGTATGGACCTGGTCGGCCAGAGCGATCAGCACGTCCGAAAGCGGGTCGTTGATCTCTCGAGGATCGGTGATCAACACCCGCTTGCCCCCCTGATAGACGATGTGAGCCGGAACCCCAACCACAGTGGAGTCCGGAGGAACGTCGCGCAGCACCACCGAGCCTGCCCCCACCCGGGAGTTTTCCCCGATCGTGATATTGCCCAGGATGTTGGCGTTGTTGCCCACAAATACGTTGTTGCGCAGGGTGGGGTGGCGCTTGCCACTGACCTTGCCCGTGCCTCCCAGGGTTACTCCCTGGTAGAGCGTCACGTCATCGCCTACCGTAGCCGTCTCGCCGATCACCACCCCCATTCCGTGGTCGATGAACAGGCGGCGGCCGATCGTCGCGCCGGGATGGATCTCGATGCCGGTCCAGAACCGCGCCACCTGCGACATCAGCCGCGCCAGCAGCTTCAGGTTGCGCCGCCAAAGCCAGTGGTTGATCCGGTGAACCCACACTGCCTGCAGACCCGGATAACACAGCAGAACCATCAGCCGGGAGCTGGCCGCCGGGTCGCGCTCCAGAACAATGCGGGTGTCTTCGCGGATGGATTCAAACATG
>JAKART010000240.1 GCA_021819255.1 Acidobacteriota bacterium | reverse complement strand
TCCGATCTTCGCGTTTCACTCGCGGAGTCTTCCTTTTCTGGGAGATGCTTTGGGTCCCAAACAGTGTTCACCCGTCACCCGGCTGTATGGACGCACTCTTTTTAGTGTGCGGCCAAGGATCTCATTTGATCCAGCCCGGCGTGATGTGCTTGAGACGATTTCTATCATCCAGCAGGCGCTGACTGAGTTCCTTGGGCATGAGGAAGGATACCGCATGAGAGGCTCGAAGAGAATACGGCGCGAATCGAGAATTTTTCATCCACGGAGCGGCTGGCCGGAAGGCGGCCAGGGCCAGCAGCAGAGCAAAGCAGAGAATCGCTCCCCGGCAGAACCCCAGGACCGCACCCAGGAGCCGGTCCGCCAAGCCCAATCCCATCAGGGAGGCCGTGTGGCGCAGCAGCCTGCCCAGCAGGCCGGACAGGACAAGGATGCCGAGCAGCAGCAGCAGGAAGGCGAGCAACTGCGCGCCGGCGGGAGAGGGGATCAGGCCTCTCAGCGAAGGCGCCAGGCCCCGATAGAACCAGCAGGCACAGAGGAAGCCCAGGGTCAAACCAGCCAGAGAAAACGCCTCTTGAAAAAATCCGCGCATCGTTGCCCGCACAATCGAGTACGCCATCAAGAGCACGATGAGCCAATCAAGAGCATTCATAGAGCGTATCGGCTAGACCATTTTCTCTGAAGGTGTAAGCAAGGGGAACGACTCCTGTGGGCGTTTTCCTCAATGAAAACGCCACGGAACGCCCGCTTCCGTACACCCATCATCAGGGAAAATGGCCTAATCCCAGGCCGCCTGGCTTTTGCCCGGCCGGCGTCATGCGAGGCTCCATCGATCTCTGAGCGCATTGCGCATTTGAAGCGCCGGAGCCGGCCTGCCGCCCGGCCGCCATCCCTGGGGAGGGAGCCGCAGCGTGCGGCCTGTGCGGTTCCCTGGAACAGAACCCGGGCGAAGGCCGGCGGAGGTGGAAACGCATCCTTTCCTCCTCGGCCGGTTCGGGTCTCCCCGGACCGGTTCGAGGGCTGTTGTGCCTGCCCAGCGGCTTTGGGCAAAGCCGGCCGGAGAGGACGCAGGGCGAGCTCAGGCTGCGCTGCGGGCCTCACGCCCTTTGCTGCGGCCGCTGAGTGAGACGCTGACGATCTTGGAGACGCCTGGCTCCTGCATGGTGACCCCATACATGACGTCGGCCTGCTCCATCGTGCGCTTCGTGTGGGTAATGATGATCACCTGCGTATTGGTGGAGACTTCGGAGAGAAGGTTGGCAAACCGTCCCACGTTGGTCTCATCCAGGGGAGCATCGACCTCATCGAGCATGCAGAACGGAGCGGGCTGGAACTGGAAGATGCCTACCAGCAGGGAGAGGGCGGTGAGCGCCTTCTCGCCGCCGGAGAGAAGCAACACATTCTGCAGCTTCTTGCCGGGCGGCGAGGCGATGATGTCGATGCCGCTCAGGTCGGAGTCCTTGCTGCCTTCCGCCTCCGGATCGGTGAGCCGCATGAAGGCCTGACCGCCCCCGAAGAGCTTGGTGAAGGTGGCTGAGAAGTTTTCGTTGATGATCTTGAAGGCATCGTAGAACTTGACGCGAGAAAGATCATCGATCTCCTTGATGGAAGACTGCGTGTTTTCAATCGAATCCAGCAGATCCTTGCGCTGGGTCTCCAGGAAGGCGTGGCGCTGGGAGGTCTCTTGAAATTCCTCCAGGGCCATCATGTTCACGGGGCCCATAGCCTCCAGACGCTGCTTGAGGGCGCGGGCCGCTTCATCCTCCGCGGCCAGCGCCTCGGTTTCGATCCGCTGGATGGTCTCGTCCGCGCGCAAGCTGGCGGCTTCGATGGAGAGATCATTCAGGCAGGTCTGCTCGATATGCTCCAGGTCAGAGGCCAGCCGGGCCGCCGCGGCGCTGCGCTCAGCGCGCTGTTCGCGCAGGGCTTCGGTCTCATGACGCAGGCTGCGGAGACGAGAGTCGAGTTCCGTCATAGCGAGGCGCAAGGCGGAAGCTTCGGCGGAGAGCGTCTCGCCTTCGGCGGTGGCCTGGGCGCGGGCCTCCGTGAGCTCGACCTGTCTGGCTGTCAGGCTGGAGGTCTCCGCTTCGCGTTGCTGTCTTTCCGCACTGGCGGCTGCACACTGCGACTCCAATTGGGCGATCCGCTGGGACTGACCTTCGTAGATCCGGTGAGTACGCTCGAAGTTGGCATGGGCGTTGCGCCTGCGCTCTTCCAGACCGGCCAAAGCGACCGCTGCGGCAGAGGCTGCTTGCTGAAGCTCTTCACGGCGCAGGCGCAGGGAGAGGATCCTCTCCGACAGGTCAGAGACCTGCTGTTCCAGTGTTGCGCGCTCGGCCTCAAACCCCTCTGACTCCTGCCGCTTGCGAGCGATGAAGTCCAGACGCTGTTGCCGCTGGTCGCGGTTTCGATCCGCCGCGATTTGCCACTGCTGCAGACGGCTCTGGATGCGGGAGATCTCCTGATCCATCTGCCGCAGCGCGGCTCCTGCGTTCGCGCTCTCGCGCTCCGTGTCTCTGCGTTCGTGATTTTTCGTGTCGAGCGCTGTGGTGAGATCTGCGATCTCACGGGCGAGAGCTGCCGTTGCCAGCTCATTTTCGGCCAACTCGGCCTCGATGCCGGTGAGTTTGCCCTGCAGCTCCGCCAACTCGCGTTTGAGGGCCAGGGGGCCCTGCTCGCGCGGCTTGCCTCCGGCGACGGTGCCATGATGGAAGGCCTCACCGGAGGGCGAGAGGAAGTACGATTGCGGATACTCGTGCGCCAGTCTCCGCGCCGTTTCACTGTCGGGCGCCACAAAGCCGTTGCGCAACTTGGGCAGAATCGCCTCCAGGGAACGCCCGAATCCGTTGCGGATGCGAATGCAGTCTCGCAGAGCGACTACACCGCCGCCTGGACTCTCCACTTCGGCCTCCGGGGGCAGCGCCGCTTCCGGGTCTGTGTTGCTGGGATGCACCAGAAAAGTGGCGCGCCCGGCGACATCGGTGTGGAGAAGACGCACGCCCGCATCCGCGGCATCCCAACTGGAGACGACGATGTAGTTGAGTTCATCGCGCAGGAACTCGTCCACCAAACTCTCATAACGTCCGTCGACGTCCAGGAAGTCGGCCAGTGTGCCAAGGGGAGCTGCGCCGCCCGGCAGCTTCGATTGGGCGCGAAAGACGTTCCGCACCGTATCGGTGGAGTAACTGTGCTCCCGGATGAGGGCCTCCAGCGAGGTGCGACGCCCGTTCAGCGTGGCGGCCTGAGCGCGCAACTCGTCCCCTTTGCGGCGCGACCTGGTCTCTTCCAGGCGCCGGGTCTCCAGCGTGTGGCGAAGTTCGACGATCTCAGCCTCCAGCCTTTTGAGGTTTTCGGTAAGGCCCTCGAAGGAGAGACGAGAGGCGCTGCGCCGCGCCTGGAGAGCCTCCAGTTCCGCGCCGGAGGTCAGCGACTCGGCCTCCAGCCGCTCCTGTTCGCGATCCAGGCCGGAGAGCGCGGCCTCCGCCTGAGCAATCTCATTGTTGGCCTGCGCGGCTCGCTGCATGGACTGCATGGCGCTGCGGCGCTGCGTCTCGGCAAGGGCCTCGGCGGCCAGCACGCTGCGCGTGGCTTCCTGAGCCTGGGCCTGCTGCGCGGAGGCCGACTCTCGAGAGCTGGCCGACTCGGCCGTGGCGTTTTCAAGAAAACTGCGATGCTGCTCCAGCTCGCCCGCGAGGGTTTCCATCTGCGAGCGAGCCTGAGCGAGGTCCTGCTCTCCGCTTTGCAAACGCTCGGTGAGATCCGCAATTCTGTCCGAGTTGGTGGCGGCGCGCGCTGCAATGCGTTCGATCTCGACAGCGCAGGCGTTCGCTCTGCTGCCGGCGGCGCGAATCTGATCATCCAGGTCGTAGCCCCGCTGAACCCCTTGAGAGTGCTCGGCATCCATCGCTTCAAGCTGTTGAGAGCGGCTCTCGATGAGATCGCCGAGGCGCGCGATCTCGGCGGAGAGGGATGCCTGTTCAGCGTCCATCTGGGTCAGGCGGCTGGCCAGCACCACACGGAGTTTGCCGCGCAGATCGTCGCGCAGGGCGGCGTAACGTTCGGCCTTGGCCGCCTGGCGCTTGAGCACGGCCATCTGGCGTGTGACCTCTTCAAAGATGTCATTGACCCGAGAGAGATTCTGCTTGGCTGATTCCAGGCGCAGTTCAGCCAGGCGTTTTTTGGTCTTGAAACGGGTGATCCCGGCAGCTTCTTCAATGATGGCGCGGCGATCCAGGGGCTTGGCCGAGAGGATGCTTCCAATGCGCTCCTGGCTGATCATCGCGTAGCTCTCCCCGCCCAGGCCGGTCCCCATGAAGATGTCCTGGATATCGCGCAAGCGGCAGATCTTCCCGTTCAGAAGGTACTCAGAGTCTCCAGAGCGAAAGAGCCGGCGGGTGACAGTGATCTCCCCAGCGCGAATCGGAGTACGGCCAAACTTCCGGCGGCGAATCTTGAGCACCACGTTATTCGCCGGGTTCTGTTGGGCTCCGGGTTCGGAAGGTCCGGCTCCGTTGGAGTCCGCGGTCTTTGCCTGTGGGGCCTCGGCTTCATAGGTTGTGCCGGGCTGCGCATCGGCCACCGCCTCCTCGGTATCCTGCGCGGCCTCTTCCCGCAGAGCGGCCTCGTCCCAGTCGCCCAGCGAGTCGATGCTGGTGATATGGTCCTTGGAGTCGCTCGCGAGAGCGCCAGAATCTCCGTCAGAGATCCCAATCTGATCCGGTCCGA
>JAKART010000239.1 GCA_021819255.1 Acidobacteriota bacterium | reverse complement strand
TTGGAATCCATGGGCCGATCTCCTCGTATCATCGCACTCAACCATTCTCTTAAACATTCCGCGCCAAAAGCTCGCGGTCGAACCCTGCAGTCAAACAGACTTGCATCCTTCACGTTAAACGGCTTGTACCCTTTCTTACAAGGGCATCTTCTTACCAGGGCATCGAATTACCAGGGCATCGAAGATCGAGCCTTTCCGCCCGGGCGGCGATTTACGATGGATACGATGAAAGGGATGAACCAGACTCATACCGTGCCGGAGCGGGTCTCCGTTCCCATGCTCGACTTCAGCCGCGAGTTCGCCGAGATCCGCTCCGAGGTTCTGGCGGCCATCATGAGCGTCTGCGAATCCCAGCGCTTCATTCTGGGGCCGGAGGTGGCTCGTTTTGAAGAAGAGGCCGCACTGGCCTGCCAGGTTCGGTTCGCCGTGGGGTGCGCCAGCGGCACGGATGCCCTTTGGCTGGCGTTGGCTGCCCTGCGGATCGGACCGGGAGATTCGGTGGTGACAACGCCGTTCAGCTTCTTTGCCACCGTCAGTTCCATCCTTCGCGCCGGAGCCAGGCCGATTCTGGCCGACATCGATGAGAAGACCTTCAACCTCTCCCCCAGCTCCGTGGAGCAGGCGCTGGCCCGAACGCCTCTGCCCGTGGGCTGCATCATGCCCGTTCATCTCTATGGGCAATGCGCTGACATGACCGCGTTGCAAGCGTTGCGGGAACGCGCCGGGTGCAAACTGGTGGAGGACGCGGCGCAGGCCTTCGGCGCCGCCTGGGAGGGCGTTCCAGCCGGAGCCTTGGGCGATGCGGCGGCCTTCAGCTTCTATCCCACCAAGAACCTGAGCGCCTATGGCGATGCGGGGATGGTGACCACCTGTGACCCCGAGATGGCCGAGCGCGCCGCCATGTTGCGAGCCCACGGGATGCGAAACCGCTACTTCCATGACGAGGTAGGCTGGAACTCACGACTCGATGCCCTGCAGGCGGCCGTCCTCAGAGTGAAGCTGCGCCGGGTGGAGGCGGGAAATCGGCGCCGGCGGGAGCTGGCTGATCTCTATCGCCAAAGGTTTACCGCTGCCGGCCTGGTTGGGGAGACTACGGCGGATGGAGTCGTCCTTCCCTTTACCGATCCACGCGCGGTGCATGTCTTTCACCAGTATGTGATCCGCGCCCCGAGGCGGGACGCGCTGCGCGAAGCTCTGAGCGCGCAGTCGATTGGCTCCGAGGTCTACTACCCTCAACCGCTCCACCTACAGAAAAGCCTGGAGATCTTGGGCTATCGCAGAGGAGATTTCCCTCACAGCGAACGGGCGGCAGAGGAGGTCCTGGCGCTGCCGATCTTCCCCGAACTGCGGGAGGAAGAGCTGGAGAGCGTGGTGGAGGCGGTGCGCCGGTTTTACGTCTGAGACGATGCTGGGAAAGCTCCCGGACGGGGAATGGCCGGAGATTGGGCGCCGGGTTCCACAAGCTGAGCCGTTCGGATGCACCGGGGCACAAAAGCTTTGAGAGAGCGCTGTGTCCCAACCCGCTTTCAAGGATCTCCCATTCCGTGGCCGCTTGGGGAGCATCACCTCCCGTGGCGCTTCTTGGACGCCTTCACCTTCTTGATCCTTGCGTCGGGATGAGCCTCTGCCGGCGGGCGCGCGCCCGGAGCCAGGACACGGCGGCAGATGTTCCCTTCCAAACGCCAGGTCTCCTCAACGGTGCGGGCGGGGTGGAAGAGACCGGTGGCGGGATCAGGCTCCGGGAGGGCTTCTCCGGCCGCCAGCACGCGATAGGTAAACGTTGGCAGCTTCTCGGCAGCGTCCACCCCTTGGCCATGGGGATCGGCGCGGAGCGCGACCTGGAGCGGCAAATAGCCGGCAATGTTGCGCTCGGCAAAGCCCGTCTCATAGCGGTGTTTGCGAAGATTCCATACGAAGACGCGGACCTGATTGAAGTCAAAAGGCAAGCCGGATTGGTAAGGCGTCAGAACGGCCAGATACTCGGGGATTCGGGTCACCGTCTTCCCCTGATCCAGAACCCCCGAACCGGGGTCGTCGACCGTGGTCAAGAGATAAGCTGCCACGATTCGCTGGCCATCAGCGTAGCGCAGCAAAGCATCTGGAGCGGAAACATCCACCAGCCGGCCGTAGATCCATCCGGTCTGCCCCTGGGCATCGCGAACCAGCCACCAATCCTCCAGCCGCGGCGCGGGTGGGGCTCCACTTTCATGCGCCGAAGTGGGCGCGGGAGCGACAGGTCTGGGGACCGAGGCTCGTTCCAGAAGGCTGAGAGGAGTGGACTCGGCCAGAAGGTAAAGGTGGTCGGTCTCCCGGCCAGGGACCACGTGCAGATAGGCTTCGTCGCTTGTGCTGGCGGTTGCGATCACTGGATCGTTCCGGTTCGCTCGCCGGAGGGCCTCGAACTGATCCTCCAGCTTCTGAGAAACGGTCAATCTTTCCTCGATCCAGCCGACTTCCCCGCGCGGCGAGCGAACTTTGATCCAGCGGCGCTCCCGCCCCAGCACCGCCAGCCGTTCTCCGTTGGAGACCATCCCGGCGCGATTGGAGACAGCCGCGACGCGATCGCGCAGAAAGGTCTGCTGCGCGGTGACATAGACGAAGTTGGCAGGAGACGGTTGGCGCAGATGGGAGCAGCCGGCAAGGCTACAGCAGAATGCGGCCAGCATTGCAATCGATGAGCAGCGGGCCCACCGGCGCGAGTCCTTTGCCAGAGGGCGGAGAGGCTGTTTCATCTGCTTGGAAGGAGTTGGCTGCATAGAAAGCGGCGCCTTTGGTGAAATCTCATCGGCCTGTCCAAGGTTGAATGGACGTCCGGCGGATGAACTCCTTTTGAGGGTACCGCGAGGCGCAAGGCGTCAGGAGTGGACAGCGTGGTTCGCCTCTCTCGCCGTGGTTGAACCCGACCTGCTGGTAGCAAAGCTATTGCGTCAGCGCGAGCGCTACGGGAATCTCGGGGGACGTGCCCGTGCCCTCTGACGCGGCCTCGGTCAGCACTCCGCCGGAGCCGATGGTATAGAGCTGGACGCCGTTCGTGGCGCTGTATCCTGCGGCGACAAGATAGCCGCTGGTGCTGTCCACGCTGAGCGCGCTGACCGCGGGCGGGCCGGGGAAGGGCGAGCCATTGATGGCCGACAGTGCCGCATCCGTGCCGATGGAGAAGGCGCTGATGGTGCCATCGGTCAGGTTGCCCACGTAGACGTAGGTGTAGTCCGGGTTGATGGCGACGGCGTGTGCGCCGTTGCCGGTGGTGTAGGTGTTCAGCAGGGACGGAACGCCGATTGCGGTCGCGGAGAAGACCTGAAGACCAGCCGTACCGGCTAGGTAGATGTTATTGTTCTGATCCATCGCAACCCCAAAGATGCCGCTGGCCGGGGTGACTGGAGAGATCAGGGTGGAAGGCGTGGCAACGCCGGTAACTGTGTCAAAGGTAAAGGTATCCGCGCCGCCCGTTCCCAAGGTGGCGACAATGAAGTCCCCGCTGGGAGCCACCGCAACCTGCGTGGGTGTGACGATTCCGTTGGCGGAGCCGGAGACGGGGTAGGTGTTGATAAAGGTAAGCGCTCCGGTGGATGGGTTGATGGAGTACTCCTCCAGGGTGGTGCCATCCGTATCCAGAGCAAACAGCCAGCTTCCGTCCGGAGAGATGGCTAGCGAGGTGACGCTCTCGCTCACCAGAGGAGTGCCGCTGTCCAGAATGCCCAGAGCGCCGCCGGTGATGGAGTAGCCATAAAGAAAGCCCTGCGTGAGTTCAGAGTCTGTAGCGGCAAACAGAAGGCTGTTGCCAGGATCAACTGCCATCGCGGAAGGTGGGTAGCTGAAGTTGAAAGGTGAACCGGTGATCGGTGTCAGCGTGCTGCCGGAGATCGCGTAGCCGTCCACGTTATTGGAGGAGATGGCGTCGTTGGAGACAAAGATAAAGTCGGAGGAGTTGCTGTTCGTCGTGGTGCTGGTGCTGGTCCCCGTGCCGGTGCCCGTGCCGGTGCCGGTACCCGTGCCCGTGGCGGAGGTGCACGTCGTGGTCACGGTGGTGGTCACCGTCTCTGTGGGTGTGGAGTTGGTGTTGGTCGTGGTTCCGGCTACGCAAGGACAGTCTGTCTTGCCTTCGCAGGAGAAGAAGCCCTTGCAACCCGTGAGCAGCAGCGTAAGACCGGAGAGCAGAAGAAGAGCGCTTGCGCGAGTCAAGGGAGACTGAAAGGCAACGCTGCGATGGGCTGACGCCATGATTTGAGACTCTCCAAATTCCAGAGACGTTGTCTAAAGGCTCCGGGATAGATCCATTGTTACAGGCACAGCCTGACGAGTAGCTCTTTATGATAGGACGATTGGCAGTCGCAAGGGTTTCCTGACAGGCGAATTCCTGTGCATTCCCCGGAAGCCCAGAGATTCCCATACCGGTGGAGAGTTGCAAACAGCCCCAGCGGGAACCACGGCTTGGTGGCCGGAAGCCTGCCCAACCCTGAGGAGGAGCCGGACGGTCGACCCAGAGCCACCGGGGACCGATTCCCCGATTGGGGTACGGCAGCGGATGCATGGCCCCGCATGCATTGGAAAGATTCCCACCTACCGCTCCCTGACTCCAAAGCCTTATCATCAAGGGCAGTATGCCGAGTTTGCCTGACAGCATCTTCCTCTTCGTCCTGGCGCTGCTTCTCTTTGGCCCCAAGCGTTTGCCGGTGCTGGCTCGGGAGCTGGGCAAGTGGGTAGGGGAGTTCCGCCGCGCCTCCAATGAGTTCA
>JAKART010000238.1 GCA_021819255.1 Acidobacteriota bacterium | reverse complement strand
TCGCAGCTTGAGCCGCATCAACAGAACGACGTGGACGCCTTTGTGCCGCCGCTTCGCTATGCCGATGATTTCACCTGGCGCGTCTACCGCTCTCAGCTCTCCGCCGAGCAGCAGAATGAGCTGAACGGGCTTGCCCACCCGAACCGCCCGTCCTACTCCAATCCGTTTATTCCGCACGACCTGCGGAACCTTCCCGGGAATTGGCGCTCCCATATCGCCGGCTATTACGGCTGCGTGCAGGCTATTGACGATTGCGTAGGCGCGCTGGTGGCCGCGCTGGAGCGGACCGGACAGCTTGACAACACGATCATCGTCTTCTTCTCGGATCACGGCAATACCTTCCGCACCCGGCTGGGAGAGTACAAACGCTCGCCTCATGACTCGTCGATTCGCGTTCCTTTTGTCATCGCCGGACCGGGCTTCAACCAGTCCCGGATCATCGATGAGGTGGTCACTCTGCTGGATCTGACGCCCACCTTGCTGGATGGCGCGGGCATTGCCCCGCCCGCAAGCATGCGTGGCCGCCCGCTCAAGCCGCTGGCGGAGGATCTGAATGTGCGCAAGAACTGGGATTCCACGGCTTACTTCCAGATCAGTGAGTCGATCTGCGGGCGCGGCATCCGAACGCCGGACTGGGTGTTTTGCGTCTTTGACCCCACGGTCCGCAACGGCGAAGCCGAATATAGCCGGCACTACCAGGACTTCGCGATGTACTCGATCTCCGGCGATCCGGCACAGTTGGTCAATCTCGTGGGGCGCCAAGAGTACCGCAAGGTTGCCGACGAACTGCGCGCCGAGTTGCTGCGGCGCATGGCCGCAGCCGGTGAGCCCCCGGCGACGATCACCCCCATTCACTACTACGCCTGAGAGGCGCGAGAGTCGCACCATCGCTCTCTGCGGGGATCCTGCAGATTCTGCTTCGCGCATCTCGAATGAAACCGGAGGAACCAAAGCCGTTTGCTGGAGGGACTGGTGGGCGAGGCAGGGATCGAACCTGCAACCCCGGACTTAGAAGGTCCGTGCTCTATCCAATTGAGCTACTCGCCCCGGATCCTGGGGCCTTGGCCGTCGACAGGGCCGCTCTCCTGTTGAGCCTCCCGCACGCGATTCGCATCCACTGCCTCGATTGTAGCCGAGCCGCGTGTTGCTTGAAGCTCTCGGCTGCGCAGCAAACTCACCACGTCCTCCAAGGCCAACTCCCAGCGCCGGCGAGCGATCTCCGGCTCCGGACCAAGCGCTGTCACATAGATGGAAACGGCAAATCCCTCCAGCGGCCCGGCAAGGTCCAGTAACGCCGGGCGAAGCACACACTCCAGCGTGGCTTCATCATGCGTCAAACGCTGCGCACGCCTCACAATCCTGTCCAGAAGATCCCGTTGGCGGTGAGCAGAGGCGAAGGTCGAGCGCTCCCGCCACAGCAGATCGATGTAGCCGGCAAAGCCATAGCGCGCCTCTTCCTCGCTCAGCATCAGCTCCAGCCGCAGCGCCTCCAGTCTCTCGCGGTGTTCCGCGCCGGCACCGGCGCTTCCATCGAAAGCCAGTTGCCAGACATCACATTTGGCGGTGAAGAACGGCGATCGAGTGGCATTGAGCGAACGCAGCGCGCGGGCCAGAGACGGGTTCCGTTCCGCCTCTGGGATCTCCGCAACGGCATAGGGGTTGGCTCGGAGGTCAATGAACCTCATCCTGGCGCCTGCGGCCGGCGAGTCCGGCAATCCCTCGCTCGACCATGGAACGACCAGCACCGGTGCATCCATCCCACACTCGGCTGTCCATTCACTCAGCATGTGCCTCCAGGATACGGCAGCGCCGGCGTCGCTTCATGCGTGGGCGGAAACAAAGCGCAGCGTGGTCCGCTCGGCCCAGTATCCGTCGCCGCCCGTGGAGCGATCGGAGGGTTCCAGAAAAGCGCAGTGACCACCATGGCTGGTCAACAGAAACACGATCTTGGGATTGTCCGCGATGGCTCGGCGAGACTCCGGCAACATACGGACAAAGGGATCATCCTGGGAGTGAATCAGCAGTGTCGGCGCCGCGATGCGGTCCAGCACCCGCGCTGCCGCCGCGCGGTGGTAGTAGTCGTCAGCGGATTGGAATCCGCAGTACAGCGCAGTGATCCGCTCATCAAACTCCCGCAGCGAAGTCACATGGTCGGCGCGATGCGGATCATAAGCTCGCGGAAACAGTTGCGCCTTGCGCCGAAAGCGACGCAGCAAATCGCGCACGAACTTGCGTTCATAGATGCGGTTCCAGGGCTCGTGCAGCGCATCGGCGGAGGCTGCCAGATCCAGCGCGGGAGAGACCCCCACCACGGCGCGCAGTTGCGGAGGCGCGTTGCCGCCCAGATCTCCGGCCAGCTTGAGCACCAGGTTCCCCCCCATGGAGTAGCCGATCAGCGCCACCGACTGCAAGCCTTGGCGAGCCACAAAGTGCTGCATCACCCGCTCCACATCCTGGGACAAGCCGGAGTGATAAAGAGTCGGCGTTAGACGCAGCATCTGGTCACCCCGGCCCGGGCCGCAGTTGCGCATGTTCATGCGAATCACGTTCCAGCCGGCCCGCCATAGCTTGTTGGCATTGCCAATCACGTATTGAGAGCGCGATGAGCCTTCCAGGCCGTGCAGGATGATGGCCGTTGGGCGGTCCGGCCGCCGCGGAAGCGCCTGCCAATGGCACTCGCAGAGCACCTGGCTGGCAATCTGCGAGCCATGCGCGGGAGAAACCTCCACCATCTCCGCCACCGGCTCCGGAAGAACGTCGGTTCGAGGCAAAAAGTTGCCAAGGATGGTCTGCAGATGCCCGTTGCTCATCCAGCGCCGGGGCGTGAACCGCGGATACTCCGTGGGCCACTGGCTGTGAGCCGAAACCTCCGTATCCCGTTCCGTTCTTGTCTTGGCAACGGCGCCAGGGCTCATGCGCCCCCTCCACGCCCAAAAGCTCTTGCCCCGGCGGGATGGAGAGACGTTGTGCGGCGGCAGAGCACAGCCTTCGCAAAGACAGTGAATCTCCGCTGTCCGCTACTGCGCATGCTCTTCTCCGCCCTTCACCGTCAGCCAGTGGTGGAAACCATCGACGATGGCCATCAATGCGGCCTGATTGAGATCGCTGCTGACGCCGGCCGTGACCCAGGGCTCATGGCCGTCGGCGTTGAAGCTGGCCGTGACGCGCACATGCGCCGCCGAGTCATGCGCCTTGATGTCAAGGGCCGCAACCGTAAAGGTTCCCAGCCGCACCTCGGACAGTTCCGGATACCATTTGTCTAGTTCGCTTCGCAGCGCCTTGGTGATTGCGTCCACCGGACCCGCCCCCTCGCCGCGGGTTGTGGCCAGGCTAGACTCTCCGTTGCGATGCCCGATGCTGAGGCTCATGAAAGCCTGGATGAAGCGGCCGCCAACCTCGTCGGACTCGTCGAAGACCCGCCAGCTTCTGACCGTGAACCAGTTACGCCAGCTTCCCAGCATCCGCGTGCAGGCCAGGCGGAAGGAGACCTCGCTGGAGGTGTACCCACCTCCCTCCACCATCGCCTGGTTGGCATCCATCAGGGTTTGCGCCTGAGCCGAAGTGAGGGAGACGCCCAGCGACTTCGCAAGGAGCATGATGTTGGCCCGGCCCGACTGTGCATTCACCCCGATCACCGGGCTGGCGCCCACCCGCGACGGATCACACCATAGGTAGGCGCCGGGATCCTTGCGCTCGCTGGATCCGTGCATGCCGGCCCAGGTGCCAAACGCCCCCGGACCGACGATGGGAGTTCCATGCGGCGTCTCCAGCCCAAAGGCGGCATAGGCGGCATGGGCCAAGCCGTTCAGCTCCGTCAACGCCTCGGAGGAGACAAATTCGGCCTCGCCGCGCAGTTGCATCGCCCCGACGACAGTAGTCAGGTTCACATTGCCACAGCGTTCCCCGGTTCCGATCAGCGTCCCTTGCACATGCATGGCCCCGGCCTGAATCGCGGCCCGCGTGTTCGCCACTCCCAAGCCGCGATCCGTGTGGCCGTGGAATCCAAACTTCGCCTGCGGAAACGCCCTGGTCAAATCGGTGAAGGCCTCCCAGACCTCCTCGGGGCTGGCCCCCCCGTTGGTATCGCAAACCACAATGCGGCTGACCTTTTGAGTGACACACTGCTGGGTCAAGCGGTCAAAGTACTCGCGGCTCCTTTGCCGGAAGCCGGAGTCGCAGGGACGCCCGAACTCTCGCCGCCCGCAGCGGGCGTCCATAGCGTGCTCCAGATCCACCAGCACCTCCAGCCCATGCGACTGCAGGCAATCAATCGTCTCAAAGGCCATGCGCAGATTCTCCTCAGGCGTGGCCTCCAAGGATCGCTCCACATCCAGCAGCCGGCTCTTCACAACAATCACCGCGGTTGGAATCAGATGCCGGTGGCGCAGGATAAACTGAACGTCCGGCCAGTCTTCCACCTGGACACCGCGGCCGCGCGAACGGCCGAACAGCGCCAGCTTCATGGCCCCGGTCTCCGCGCCGGCCAGCGCGTCGGCCAACTCGGAGACAAACTGGTTGGCGCCGGCAAAACCGATCTCCGCATAATGCGCGCCAAACCTGCCCATCCGCTCCAGCAGCCGCACCGCATTGGGTGCGGAGATTTCCAGGTTCGGCTGTTGCAGACCATCCCGCAGGCTGGTGTCAAACAACTCAACTTTTCTAAGACTGGCGTCCTGCATCTTTTTACTCTGGCTCCGCGATCTTGCCGGGGAGCCGGCATGGGGCGTGCCTCTATT
>JAKART010000237.1 GCA_021819255.1 Acidobacteriota bacterium | reverse complement strand
GCGCAGCGCCTGGCCCGCATCCCCGGCCTCACCGGCCTGCTCTCCGCCAATCCTTACTACAACCGGCCCAACCAGGAGGGTCAGTTCCAGCACTTCCGAGCCATCGCCGAAGCGGTCAACTTGCCTATTCTGCTCTACAACATTCCGGGCCGCACCGCGACCAACCTGCTGCCTGAGACTGTGCTCCGCCTGGCCGAGATTCCCAACATCATCGGCATCAAGGAGTCCAGCGGTCAGATCGGCCAGATCACGGAGATCCTTGTTCACGCACCCTCCAGCTTCTCCGTGCTGGCCGGCGACGACGCCATGGCGTTGCCCGTGCTCGCCCTGGGCGGCGAAGGTCTGGTCTCGGTGGCCTCCAACGCCATCCCCGGCCCCATCTCGCAGATGATCGCCGCCGCGCTTGACAACGACTGGGAAACGGCCCGTCAACTTAACGCCCGGCACTTCGCCCTGATGCAAGCGCACTTCTGTGAACCCAGCCCTGCGCCTATCAAAGCGGTCATGGCCATGCTCGGCCACTGTAGCGAGACCCTCCGCCTGCCGATGGCGCCCGTGACGGAGGCCTCTCGCGCCAGGCTCAAGGCGCTCCTGCAGGAACTTGGTCTGCTGCCCCGGTCCGCGTAGATACAGCGGTTTAGAAGAGGTCACCCTTTCACCACCGGCCCGGCTACAATCGAAGTGTCCATGAAAGCTATCCGATCCACCTCCGAGAGAGACGCTCTCGAACCCCTGATTGAACAGTTCTTCGCTCTGGGCCAGGCCGCCGTCGGCAACCAGGAGGCTCTGGCGACCTTTCACCGATTTCGTTCCGCGCTCGAGGCGGGCCGGATCCGCTCGGCCGAGCCGGATGCATCCGCCCCAACCGGCTACCGCGTCAACACCTGGGTCAAGCGCGGCATCCTGCTCGGCTTTCGACTGGGCGTCCTCACCCAGATGAGCGAACCCTCCGGCGGGCGTTTTCCCCTGACCTTCGTCGACAAGTCCACCTACCCAGCCCGCCGCTTCACTCCAGGGGACAACATCCGCATCGTACCCGGCGGCAGCTCCGTCCGTTCGGGAGCCCATCTGGCCCCGGGAGTGGTCATCATGCCTCCGGCCTACGTCAATGTCGGAGCCTTCGTCGACGAGGAAACGATGATTGACTCCCACGCTCTGGTCGGGTCCTGTGCTCAGATCGGCAAACGCGTCCACCTGTCGGCGTCGGCGCAGATCGGCGGCGTCCTCGAACCCATCAACGCGTCTCCCGTGATCCTCGAAGACGACGTTCTGGCGGGGGGCAACACCGGCATCTATGAGGGCACCGTGGTGCGTTCGCGGGCCGTCCTGGCCTCAGGCGTCATCCTCACCCGCGGTACCCCGGTCTACGACATCCCCAGGAACACCGTTTACAGGGCTACGGAAGGCATGCCGCTCATCATCCCCTCCGGCGCCGTGGTGGTGGCCGGTGCGCGAGCCATCCAGAAAGGTCCCGGCAAGGACCTGGGGCTTTCGGTCTACACGCCCATCATCGTCAAGTATCGAGATGACAAGACAGACCTCTCCACGACGCTCGAGGACCTTCTCCGCTAAAATTTTCGGAGGCTTTTGCCACTCCGCTTCAATCCGATCTCTCGACCTCCATGGTCGCTTGGCCCAATCGAGCGCGTCCCAAACCGGCTTGCCGACCGGCGATGAGCTCAAAGCTCCGCGGCCAGCCCACTGAGGAAGGCCATCCAAGCCACCGATGCTAGACCATTTTCCCTGATGATGGGTGTACGCAAGCGGGCGTTCAGTGGCGTTTTCATTGAGGAAAACGCCCACAGGAGTCGTTCCCCTTGCTTGCACCTTCAGGGAAAATGGTCTAGGCCGCAGGCTCGGACTCGAAGTAAAGATACTTCCTCCAGTTGGCATCCGCGCTTCCAATCATCCGCATGATGTGCCGTGAGGTATGCAGCGTAAACGGCCGCGGTTCACGCAGAAGCCTCATATCCGTCAGCTCATGCAGCATCTGGCTGCCTTTGCGCCGGTTGCAATCCCGGCAACAAGCCACCAGATTCTCCCAGGTTGACTGCCCCCCACGGCAGCGCGGCACCACATGGTCCAGGGTCAGATCC
Source organism: Acidobacteriota bacterium (assembly GCA_021819255.1). Lineage (GTDB taxonomy): Bacteria > Acidobacteriota > Terriglobia > Terriglobales > Acidobacteriaceae > Granulicella. The sequence goes on along the minus strand of JAKART010000237.1, from coordinate 2,644 downwards.
GCAGCCGTCAGCACCCTCTGGCAATACTGACAGGTGTTCCGGTCGCGCAGCAGAATATTTTTCCGGCTCAGGGCTCGGGTCTGGTGCGGAATCCTCCGGTACTCCAGCAGGCGGATCACGCTCGGCATCTGCAGGCTCATCCGGTGTGCGTGCAGCACCGTTCCCTGCTCCTCTTCGGTCCGCGCCACTCCCTTCAGAACCAGCACCAGGGCCCGCCGTGCCCCGCAGATATTGATCGGCTCATAGCTCGCATTCAAAACCAGCACAGGAGTCTGCATCGCCGGCTGCCGGAACACACCCATCCGTATGTCGATAGCCTCAGCCCGCGCTGTTCCCTCCACCGGATGAGTCTTGTGGCGCCGGTCTCCCGGCCGCTTCTTGCACTTCCCACCAGAGTTACCAGCCTGCATGCCTGTCCTCCCGTGCTTTTCGTTGATGGTTGTCCAGCGGCGACAACCGCTGCAAACTCGTCTGCCTCCCGCTCTCGGAGGCTGTCGTCGAAAAAGAATCCCACAGGGCGGCGCCGCGCAGCCCCTGGGGCAAAGCATCCGGTTGTTTCGCGCCGTACCCCAGGTCCGGCAGAGCCCGCGCAGCCGTCACCACCCAGACCCTGGTCGCGCCGGCCAGCTTCAATACCCGCGCGCACTCTCGCGCCGTGGCTCCGGTGGTCATGATGTCATCGACGAGCAACACCTCCCGCCCCTTCGCCACTTCCACATCAGAGACTGCAAAAGCCCCGCGCAGACTCGTCCGCCGTTGCCGGGGATTCAACGCATAGAGCACCGGCGTATCCTTGACCCGCCGCAGCGCCCCGTAGCACAGTTGAAGCTCCCACCTCGGCTCGCGCCGGCGCAGGGAGGCCGTCATCGCCTCCGCCAGCAACTTCGCCTGGTTGTATCCGCGTTGCTTCTCTCGAGCGGCAAACAGCGGAACCGGAACGACCAGCATCGGGTCCGAAGCGACCCCCGTGGGTGAACTGGAAGTGGCCTCGGCACCGGCCTCGTCTCCCTCTGCATGGTGGAGGATCTGAGAGCCCTGGCCAGGTCCTCTCTGCAACGGCTGGAACTGGACGACTGTTCCCTCCCCTCGGGGACCGCCGCGCAACCCCTGCGCAGCCCTCGCCAAGCCATCTCCCAACAGATGCGTGGCAACCCCGCGCATGCCCTCGAACTTCAGCAGGTGCAATAGCCTGCGCATCTCCCCGTCATAGCTTGAAAAGGAAACTGCACGATCGAACTGTGGCGGAGCCAGCCTGCACATCGTGCACTCGCTCACACCCAGCGCCGCGGCAAAGCGGGCGGACTCCATGCCCATGGCGTCGCCGCACCGGCTGCAGAAAACACCCTGCTGGGCGTCTAGCAGCGGCTCCACCCGCTCGATGCACGCCTCGCAGACTCGAACCGGGCTCAAAATGGCCATCGCTGCGCCGCAAACCCGGCAGTCCGATGGCATCAAAGTATTCATGAGGTCGGCCGCTACCCGCCCCGCTGCCAAGGCGCAGACTCTGAAAGGTGGAGAACTTTGCAACCAGCGCCGGCATTGGAGAAGCCGGGAACTTCGAAGCACGCAGGTGATGGCGCGCCATCCCGACTCACCCTTGTAACTACCGGGCGGACCCCCACGTCCGAGTTGGATACTCCTCATGCTTTCGCTGAAGACGAACCTCACCCGGGCAAAGCGAGAGAGACACCAGCTCTGCCAATGACCGCAGTATAACCTTGGCTCTATTGCACTGCAATCAACACCTCGCCACGCGCGGGCAGCCATCCTGGGATGAAGGCGCCACCTGGGCGGATGCAAAGGCCACGCCCGAGAAGAGCTCGGCCCGGATCCACGATGGCCGACAAATCTCCATGCCCTTCAATTGGTTGCAGCGTCTTCCAGGCGGCGTCTCCGGCTAACCTGAGGCCGGAGATCGAGCTCCGCTCCGGACTCGAATCCTGAATCCGACCCTTGGCTTTTTACCGCCGTTTGAACCAGTTGCCCGGCGGGTGGCCCAAATCGCGTTATCCTAAAGTTTCGACGTGTCTACCACCGCCACATCTACCGTAGCGTCCTCCCAACCGCGATCCCAGCCCAGCAGCCACACCCTGCTGGGAGACTACCTGGTGCTCTTCAAGCCGCGCGTTTCGCTGATGGTCATCCTCACCGCTGCCGCCGGCTTCTACCTCGGCTCGTTGGCCTCGGGCATCTCTCCCTTCGATTTCAGCCTGTGGAGAGCCCTGTTCGGCATCGCCCTGGTCACCACCGGCTCCAGCGCACTGAACCAGGCGGTGGAGCGCAGCACAGACCGCCGGATGCCGCGCACCGCCGATCGGCCCATGGCGCAGCACCGCATCGGCCTGATTCATGGCCTGCTGGTGGGCTTTGTCCTGGTTTGTGGAGGAACCGTCTACCTCACTCTGGCCACCAATCCGCTCACCGGCCTGCTGACCCTGCTCACGGCCGTCGGCTACATCGCCATTTATACCCCTCTGAAGCGGATTACCACGCTCAACACCTTTATCGGGGCCTTTCCGGGCGCTCTTCCTCCGCTGATCGGCTGGACCGCCGCTCGCGGCGTCGTGGAATGGCCCGCTGCAGCCCTCTTCTCCATCCTTTTTTTATGGCAGTTTCCCCACTTCATGGCCATCGGCTAGATCGG
>JAKART010000236.1 GCA_021819255.1 Acidobacteriota bacterium | reverse complement strand
ATCTACAAGGAGAGGATGGACCTGCAATGACGGAATCTTACCTCACTGCCTGGGCTTGCAGCGCATGGAGCTTTCCACAAACCTCCCAACTTTCGTCACCCGTCATGGTGCCGAAAGAGCACTCGAAAGTAACCTAAGCGGATTCGGCGCGGTTCGCGCCATTCTTCTGGTTTGGGCTGTGCCAGCCTTCTGGTTTGGGCTGCGCCCGACTTCTGGTTTGGGCTGCGCCAGTCCTCTGGTTTGGGCTGCGCCGGCTTTTTGCTCCTGGCCCGGAGCAGGCCCCGGCCAGCGGCAGCGGCTTTGCTGCCGAGCCGGCCGGGAGAGAGAAGGAGGTGGTCTCCGTCCGGCTGCGGCGGGCCAACGGCCGGCCTTCGGCGATAAGGGCAAAACCGGTGATTTGGCGGCGATTCCGCTTCTCAGCCGACCCTGCCCGGAGGCGCTGTCCAGCCTATTGCAGCCGCTATAATAAGGGCTGACATGCCTGATGAGAGCAACGACAACTCCCTTCTTCCTCTTGGCCCCAACGACCCCTCCCGTCCGGATGCGATCTCCGGGAGGCCCTCGGCGCCCGGCGCGCCCGGGGAGCCCTCGGCTCCCGGGGCTCCGACCGGCCCGGGCGCATTGAATATGCTTTCCATCAACATCGAAGAGGAGATGCGCCGCTCCTACCTGGACTACTCGATGTCGGTGATCATCGGCCGCGCTCTGCCCGACGTCCGCGACGGCCTCAAACCGGTGCACCGGCGGATTTTGTACGGCATGCAGGAGATGGGCCTGCAGTTCAACAAGAAGTACACCAAGTCGGCCAAGGTGGTGGGCCATGTGATGGGCAACTACCATCCCCACGGCGATGCGGCGATTTATGACACCATGGTTCGTCTGGCGCAGCCCTTCAGCCTGCGCTATACGCTGATCGACGGCCAGGGCAACTTCGGCTCCATCGATGGCGACCCGCCGGCGGCCATGCGCTACACCGAATCGCGTCTCACGCGCATCGCGTCGGAGATGCTGGCGGATATTGACAGTGATACCGTCGACTTCACGCCCAACTACGATGAGTCCACCACCGAGCCGACCGTCCTGCCGGCGCGCATTCCCAACCTGATCATCAACGGTGGAACCGGAATCGCGGTGGGCATGGCGACCAACATTCCGCCGCATAACCTGACCGAGACCCTGAACGCCACCATCGCCCTGTTGCAAAAGGAGAAGGGGGAGCTGCGTTCGGATCTGGATCTGGTGCTGGAGCACGTCAAGGGTCCGGACTTCCCCACTGGCGGCTTCATCTACGGCCGCTCCGAGATCCGCAAGACGTACCAGACCGGCCGGGGCCGCTTCATGATGCGCGCCAAGTGCGGCCTGGAGAACATCTCCGGCGGACGCCAGGCGATCGTGGTCACGGAGATACCGTATCAGGTCAACAAGTCCAACCTGATCAAACGCATCGCCGAACTGGTGAATGAAAAGACCATCGATGACATCTCCGATGTGCGGGACGAGTCGGATCGCAACGGTATGCGCATCGTCATCGAGCTGAAGCGCGGAGCGCAGAACGAGATCGTCCTGAACCAGCTCTACAAGCACACCCAGATGCAGGAGAGCTTCTCCATGATCTTCCTGGCGGTGCACAACGGCCAGCCCAAGGAGCTGGCTCTCCCGGACGCGATCCACGCCTTCATCGACCATCGCATCGATGTGGTGCGGCGGCGAACCGCATTTCTGCTGAATAAGGCTCGGGAGCGAGAGCATGTTCTGCTGGGTTACCAGATTGCTCTGGATCATCTGGATACGGTGATCAGGATCATTCGCCAGTCCAGTTCCCGCGCCAGCGCCCGCGAGAACCTCTTTGCTTACTTCAGCAACCGCCGCGTCACCTTGAACGGCGCGGAACTGGCCGGGGTCCGTCTGGATCCTTCCAAGTACGCCATCGATCTGGCAGGGGGCAGCGTCAGCGCCCAGTTGGCCAACAACGCGTCGGGCACACTGCTTCTCAGCTACCGGCAGATTGACGCCATTTTGGAGCTGCAGCTCTATCGACTCACCCAGCTTTCCATCGATGAACTGCTGAACGAGCTGCGCACCATTCGCGAGAGCATCGCGGAGTACGAGTCGATCCTGGCCTCTGAGAAAAAGCTGCGCCGAGTGATTGTCAAGGAGCTGGAGGAGATTCGCGACAAGTATGGCGATGCGCGGCGCACCACGATTCTGGATGAGAGCACGGAACTGACGCTGGAGGATCTGATCGCCGATGAGCAAGTCGCGGTGACGGTCTCCAACACCGGCTACCTGAAGCGGACGCCCATCACCACCTATCGCCAGCAGAAGCGCGGCGGCACCGGTCGCCTGGGCATGAAGACCCGCGAGGAAGACTTCGTGGCGCAGTTGATCATCGACAGCACCCACGCCTATCTGCTCTGCTTCACCAACAGCGGCCGCATCTATTGGCTCAAGGTCTATGAGATTCCCGATGTCGGCGCGGCCGGCAAGGGCAAAGCGATGGCCTCGCTGATCGACTTGCAGCCGGGTGAGAAGGTGGTGACGATTCTTCCCGTGCGCGACCTGGATGAAGAGGGCAAGTACGTTCTCTTCGCCACCCGCAACGGCACGGTGAAGAAGACCGCGCTGCGCGACTTCTCCAACGTGATGGCCCGGGGCATCATCGCCATTGGGATCGACAAGGACGACGAACTGATCACGGCCAAGATCACCGACGGCCGGCAGGTGATCTTCCTGGCCACTCACGAGGGCATGGCCATCCGTTTCAATGAACAGGATCTGCGGCCCATGGGCCGGCCGGCCTTCGGCAACCGGGGCATCAACCTGAAGAAGGGCGACTACGTGATTGGAGCGGCGGTGACGCCCTCCAACGAGGCGCGCAACCAGCAGCGCATGGCCAGAGCCGCTGAGGCGGGCCTGACCTCCCAGGTGGAGCGCGTGCTGGATGAAGCCTCCGATTCGGCCGCCTCGCAGCCCTTGACGCTGGCTGAGGCCGACGATACTGTGGCCGCGCCGGCGGTCTCTCCGGAGGTACAGGAGAAGCTGGCCCGGCTGGATGAAAAGCTCGGGCTTTGCCCCTGCCTGATCCTGACGGTGAGCGAAAACGGCTACGGCAAGCGCACCGATGTGGACGCTTACCGCCTGCAGTCGCGCGGCGGCAAGGGCGTGATCAATATGAAGACCACGGCCAAAATCGGCAGGGTCACCAGCATCAATCTGGTGGATGACACTACGGAGATGATGGTGATCAGCCAGTTTGGCAAGATCATCCGCATTGACACCAAGAGCGTGCGGTCGGCCGGCCGCAGCACCTCCGGGGTACGTCTGCTACACCTGGATCCGGACGACAAGGTGGCCAGCGCCACGGTAATTCCCCCGGAAGACCCCAAGGCCTGCAACGGCGAGGGCGACGGAACCCTGCTGCAGTAGAGCCGTCTTCCCGCGCCCGGAATCAGGCGGGTTTTCACTGCGCCGGCCAACCACTACGATGCGCTGCGACGATGCGCTGCGCGGCTGCCGCGCCTTCCATCCTCCCGGCGCGCGGGGGCTCAGTAGAGCCTGAGCCGGAAGTTGATGACCTTGTCCATGTGGCTGTCGAACTTGCTGATGCTGTGGGTGCGCGACCGGCGGCCGCGGAAGATCACCCACACCTCATAGTCCGTGTTGCTGTCCAGGCGCTGGAAGCGGTAGCGGCCGTTGTTGCCGGTGATGTAGGTGATCAGCGTCTCTGAGCCGTCATTGCGCAACTGGACGACGGCGCCTCGAATCGGTTCATGGCCGCCGCCGGTGATCTGGCCGTGGAGCGTGCGCAGGGTGGTGGGCGGGGGAAGCGCGCCGACCTGCGCGTGGGCCTCAAAGGTAACCAGGATCACTGCGGCAACCGCCTGGATGGCCGCGCGGGATCGGAGCTTGCACCGCCGTGGAGATCCGGGTGCCAGGTTTGACATGGGAGTTTTGCTCCTGTCTGCTTGGGCGCCGGCAGCCTCCGTCTCCGGTCCCTGGGGAACTCGGCCCGGCCCGTCGCGGCAGCTTGCCAGCAGTCTCCTCGCTGGTTAGACGCGGTGGAAGAGGGCCACAGTAGCCTCAGGATTCCACAGCAGTTCCCAACTCGGGACAGATTCGTTTGGTCTGCGGAAAGCGGGGCCGGTGGCGGGGGCCGTCGTGGATCGCGCGCTCAACTACCCACGACAGGGTGGCTGTGGCGCTGGCCGGGACCGGGGCCGGCTTCCTCTCGGCGCTGCCACAGGCCGGACCAGGTCTCGGAGACGAGGATGCTGTTACCGGGATTGCGCGGGTCGTAGCGCACCTGGATGGCCTGATCGATGCGGAAGCCGAGCACCTGCTCGGGCAGAGTGGAGACGTCCTGCGCGCATTGGTAGGTAAGTCCCCCCAGGCTATAGCTGTAGACCAGGACCTCCGGGGTCGGCGAGATGCTGTCCTCATTGCCCAGCGTGCGGGCATCCACGATGACGCCGTCGGTGATGCGGCCGGTGAGCGCCAGTTGCTGACGGCGGCGGCGTTCGATCTCCTCGGCAGAAGGCCGCCGGGCGGCCACATAGAACCACAGCCCACCTGCGGCCAGGACTGCTGCGGCGCCTACGCCGCCCAGGATCCGGGGATCCTGATGGCGCATGACCTGGATCAGGCGGCCGGTCAGACTGTGCGTCAGGCTGGCTGTTTGATGGAAGATCGGCTGCTGGAGAATCGGTTTCAAGGTCGCTTCTGGCTGGTGTCTGGGGTGATGTCTGAG
>JAKART010000235.1 GCA_021819255.1 Acidobacteriota bacterium | reverse complement strand
TGCTATACTTAGGGAGCGAGGAAACTCGCAGATCGCCATTATTTTCAATGGTTTTGCGTCTGCTACCGACCTGGGCTGAAGCCACCGGAAGCCATTTGGAGTGTCCCGTTCGTGCCTGAAGAGATTATCCCTGCCCCAGCCGCCCCTGCTACCCCTCTTCCCCCTGCCACAACCTCTGCCTCGGCTGAGCCCGGGAGCTACTCTGCGGAGAACATTACCATCCTGGAAGGGCTGGCGGCGGTCCGTCTGCGGCCGGCGATGTACATCGGCTCGACCGGCGAGATGGGCTTGCACCATCTCGTCTATGAGGTGGTGGACAACTCAGTCGATGAAGCCCTGGCCGGCTACGCCACGCGCATCGAGGTAACCATCCACGTCGACAACTCGATCACCGTGGTGGACGATGGCCGCGGCATCCCGGTGGACAACAAGACGTTGCCCACCGGCGAGACCATGCCTGCAGTGCAGGTTGTGCTGACCATGCTGCACGCCGGCGGCAAGTTTGACGCCTCAAACTACAAGGTCTCCGGGGGCCTCCATGGTGTCGGCGTCTCTTGCGTCAACGCGCTGTCAGAGGATCTGGAAGTTGAGATCTGGCGCGACGGCTTCGCCTGGGAGATGGACTACGCCAGAGGAGAACCCACCTCAGAGCTGCGCAAGATGGGCCCCACCAAACGCCGTGGCACCCGCATCCACTTTCTCCCCGACAAGAGCATCTTTACGGTGACGGAGTACAGCTTCGACACCCTGGCCAACCGCCTGCGTCAGTTGGCCTTTCTGAACAAGGGGATTGAGATTACCCTGACCGACGAGCGCCAGGCCGACGCCAAGGGAGAGCCCAAGGCTCAGGTCTACAAGTACAGCGGCGGCATCGCCGAATTCGTCAAGTTGCTCAACAAGGGCAAACAGGTGTTGAACGAGAAGCCCATCTACATGGAGACCGAGCAGGGCAACGTGACCATGGAGATTGCCCTGCAATACAACGACGGCTACTCGGAGACCGTCTTCAGCTTTGCCAACAACATCAACACCGTGGATGGGGGAACGCATCTATCCGGATTCCGCACCGCGCTCACCCGCACCATCAACGTCGCCGGCCAGCAGCTAGGCCTCTTCAAGGATGTCAAGGAGAATCTCTCTGGGGATGACGTTCGCGAGGGACTGGTGGCGGTGGTGAGCGTCAAGCTGCCGCAGCCGCAGTTTGAAGGCCAAACCAAGGGAAAGTTGAACTCGGACATCGCCGGCCAGGTGCAGGCGTTTGTGAACGAGCGGTTGGGCGCCTTTCTGGAGCAGAATCCGCAGGTGGCCAAGCGCATCATCAACAAAGCCATCGACGCGGCAAGGGCCCGGGAGGCGGCGCGCAAGGCGCGCGATCTGACGCGGCGCAAGGGGGCGCTGGATGGCGGCGGGCTCCCCGGCAAGCTGGCGGACTGCTCGGAGCGCAAGCCTGAGCTCTGCGAGCTCTATCTGGTGGAGGGCGAATCGGCCGGTGGCACTGCCAAGCAGGGCCGCGACCGCAAGTTCCAGGCCATCCTTCCCCTCAAGGGCAAGATTCTGAACGTGGAGAAGGCCCGCTACGACAAGATGCTGGGGCATGAGGAGATCCGCGCCATGATCACCGCGCTGGGCGCGGGAATCGGCAAAGACGACTTCGATATCGCCAAGCTCCGCTACGGCAAGCTGATCCTGATGACCGATGCCGACGTGGATGGCTCGCACATTCGCACACTGTTGCTCACCTTCTTCTTCCGCCACATGAAGGAGCTGGTGGACCGCGGTCACGTCTTTATCGCTCAGCCCCCGCTCTATCGCATCAAGAAGGGCAAGTTTGAACAGTACATCAAGGATGAGCGGGAGTACGTGCAGGTGATGGTGAAGCGCGCCTCCGAGGGCATGATCATCCGCTACGGCGAAGGCGGCGCTACGCTGGAAGGCAAGGCGCTCACCGACTACATGAAGAGCCTGAGCGACTACCTTGGTTTCTTTGACAAGGTGGACAAGCGCCTGCGCAACGAGCACGTCGTCCGCCTCTTCGCGGAGACATTCGCCAGCGAGGGCAAAGATGCCGTCCGCCGCACAGACTTCGAAACCAGCGCCAAGCTCCAGCATCTGCGGACCAGACTCAAGGAGCTCGAACGCGTCTGCCAGTTCAAGAGCATCTCCGAGGTAGAGTACGACGAGGAGCATCGCACCTACTCACTCACCTTCGTGGATGCTCAGGGAGCGCCACGCCACCTCGACTGGACGTTGGCTGCCGCTCCCGAGTCACGTCAGTTGCTGGCCAGGCATGCGCAACTGCAGGACAAGCTCACCGGTCCATTTCTCGTGGAGTATGCGGGCAAAGCTCCTGCCGCTGCCAAAGCTGAGGAGACATTGGAAGATCAGGAACAGGAGCTGGAGGCCGGCGAGACCTTGGAGGGCGCCGCAGAGGAAGAAGGCGCTGCAACCGATGCAGCCAAACCTGGAAAGCGAGCCGGCAAGGTCGGACAAGATCCGGTGGTGAAGAAGACTGCGCGCGAGGTCTTCGAGTATGTCATCGAGCAAGGGCGCAAAGAGTACCAGGTACAGCGCTACAAAGGTCTGGGCGAGATGACCGACTCGCAACTGTGGGACACGACGATGGACCCGGCCCGCCGCACTTTGGTGCAGGTCAAGCTGGAAGACATTGCAGCCACCGAAGAGATCTTCACCACGCTCATGGGAGAAGACGTCGAGAGCCGCCGTAAGTTCATTGAAGAAAATGCCCTTGATGTGAAGAATTTGGACATCTAGACCATTTCCCCTGATGATCGGTGTAAGGAAGCGGGCGTTCAGTGGCGTTTTCATTGAGGAAAACGCCCACAGGAGTCGTTCCCCTTGCTTACACCTTCAGGGAAAATGGTCTAGGGGGCTGCATCCCACAGGGAACCCTTCGTCGTAGATGCCAGGGCTGCTGATAGCCTCTTCCGAATTGGCGTCATCCGACACGGCAACCAACTCCGGCGTGCTCCTTCCATCCCATCCGGCTCGCCTGCCGGGACGGAAGGAGCACGCTGCGATCGCCTCCATGAAGGCCCACGCCTCTAAAAAACTGCGCCGAGCACGGGATGGGTCTCTACGTCGTCGCTGGAGTCGAACCGTCAGCAAGAGCGGCTTTGTAGAACAGCCCACCCAGCAGGCCGCCCGCTAACGGTGCGACCCAGAACAGCCATAACTGCCCGAGCGCCCAGAAGTTGCCTCCGGCAGCTACTACAATCGCCGGACCGGTGGAGCGCGCCGGATTGACGGAGCAATTGGTGATCGGAATGCCCACCAGGTTGATCAAGGTCAGACAGAGACCGATCGCCAGCGGCGCATGCGCTTTGGACGCGCGCTCGTCGGTTGCGCCCATGATCACCAGAATGAAGAAGAAGGTGAGGACCACCTCTGCCACCAGACATGCCAGCAAGTTGTAACCGCCAGGGGAGTGCGCTGCATAACCGTTGGACGCAAAGCCATCCAGACTCCATGTGGCGCGGCCGGCGAAGATCATGTAAAGCACTCCCGACGCCACAATGGCGCCCAGTGTCTGAGCAGCCCAGTAGGGTAAGAGCTCCTTCGCAGAAAATCGCTTGCCGGCTACCAGACCTAACGTAACCGCCGGGTTCAAGTGGCAGCCGGAGATGTGACCGACGGCGTACGCCATGGTCAACACGGTCAGCCCAAAGGCCAGGGAAACACCCAAAAAGCCTATGCCTGTGTTAGGAAAAGTAGCGGCGAAGAGCGCTGCTCCACAGCCGGCGAAGACGAGCCAGAAGGTACCGAAAAACTCTGCAATGCAACGTTTCGAAAATGAGAATTGCATAGACCCTCCATGGGACCTGGTGAGCTGATGTGAGATGGTGGTTCCGTTCGATAAAGCACAGCCAGTCTACATCCGTGCCGGGTGATTTGAGCAACGGAAAGAATCCCGTCCAACCCACCGGAGGATATGCCTTGATCCGATGGATCCAGCCGGATGAGGAGTGGCGCTCAACGGAGCGCCCTCTTTCCAGCCAGCGTCGCCAACCAGCCACGCTTGCAGCTTCCGCATGGGCGGAAGACTTCCGGTAGAAGACGTCTCCTCCGGTCTGGGGGCAGGGGATGCAGGCCGTAAAACGCCTGACCCGGGTCCTCCCGCGGTTGGGCTCTCCCATGGACGCTCTGCCCCAGGGAGGGCCAGCCTTGCCGGCATGGCTTCGCCGTCTGCGCCTCTGGACTGGTGGGCGTAGTTCCATACCTCAACAACAAGCGCAACAGCTATCCACGGCGCAGCCGAGGATAGGAAATCTGACATGTGCTGTTGGTCAGCGCCCGGGCTTGGCCGACATGAAAAAGGTCTCTCGGGTCTCAAAGCAGGCGCGTATCACTGTCTTGGCTCCGGATTCTCGCCACCAAGCCGATTGCGATCTGAAACCACACTCTTTAGCTCAAGATAGGGCTATGTCCGCAATATCGGGGATGGCTGCGAAGAGATCTCGTGGCGTAAGATCAGGAACCATTCACAGGAGAGAAGTTATCGAGCTTGTCAATCACACGGCACGAGTTTGTCGAAATGACTGCGGTTACCGCGATGGTGAACTCCGGGCGTACGGCACGGATGACCGAAAGGGTCCAGCACCCGAATATTCTTCTGATGCTTGGGGATGATCATCGCTGGGATGGTCTGGGCTGCATGGGAAACCAAATTGTACAAACGCCTCATCTGGACCGTCTCGGTCAAGAGGGGTCATCGTGATCATCCAGATCG
>JAKART010000234.1:649-4753 GCA_021819255.1 Acidobacteriota bacterium | reverse complement strand
GGGCGTTCTGTGGCATTTTTATTGAGGCCCCATATCCTCGGTGTAGTTCCTATCGGTTCCACATTCCGGGAAAATGGTCCATGGCGCCCTCTCCTGCAGACGAGGTTCCCCGACACGCTCGTTTTCCGCAGTTGTCTTCCGCAATGGAGTGAGAACCCCGCGACCAGCCCGCCTCGGGAGATCCATCCCGACGAAAGATGAGGCAAAAGGCGGCAACCATTCGGTGGCTTTGCGGTCCGCCGCCGGAGCACTCCTGGTTGCCCTAACGGCCTTGCCAAACAGGCGGACGCTTGGCCAGAAATGCGCTCAAGCCCTCCTCCTTGTCCGCCGTCCCGCACAGACGGCCGAAGATCTCAGCCTCTGTAGCAAGAGCCTCCGGCAACCGCTGTTCTTCACCCCGAGCTACGGATTCAAGAACACCTGCAACGGCCAGCGGAGCCATGGAAGCGATCGCGCCAGCCAGCGCCCGCGCCCGGGGAAGCAGCTCGGCAGTCGGAACCACCTCGTCCACCAGACCCAGGCGAAGCGCCTCGGCGGCGTCCACAATCTGAGCGGAGAGCATCAGGCGGAGCGCTCGGCTGCGGCCAAGCAGCCGGGTGAGCCGCTGGGTTCCTCCGTAGCCCGGGATCAGGCCGAGCTTGACCTCCGGAAATCCAAGACGCGCGGACTCACTGGCGATGCGCAGCGTACAGGCCAGGGCCAGCTCGCAGCCCCCGCCCAACGCCGCGCCGTTGATGGCTGCGATCACCGGCTTGCCGGCGCGCTCCAACTGAGAGTGAATCAATCCAAAGACATGATGGCCGCGTTCGGCGGCAGCTCGGCCGGTAACTGCATCCGTTTCCGCCAGGGCGCGGATATCCGCACCCGCGGCAAAGGCGCGGTCCCCGCTACCGGTGACGATCATCACCCGGATCTCGGGGTCAGCGGCCAGGCGAGGGAACAGACCCTCGAGCTCATCGAACATGACGCCGTTGATCGCATGCAGCACCTCCGGCCGATGGAGCGTCACAGTAGCGATGGGTCCGTCCAGAGCCAGCCGGAGGGTGGTCAACTCAGTCTCAAGATCAGGTTTTGCGTTGTTCATAGCGCTCCGGGAGAGTTGCTTGGGGTTGAAGAATCACTTGGCTCACAGGGACGGGCTCCGCCCTGGCTCGGCCTTGCCCAACCTGTCTACATTTGCTCACCGCCTCGCGGCCGCTCACAGGCTCCTGCCAAACTACGTTCCCTGGGGGTTGAGCCCGCTCGATGGTCGAACCGCAGCATGATTCTAATCCCTTGAACGCTCATGGTTTCATGGGCTTCGAAGCAGATCCTTCAGGATATGCTGAAGGCAACGAAACTTTTTTTGATGTTGAACCATCTCTACGTTGTAAAGATCTTCTTTTCGCAACGTTAGCAATCACAATTTGAAACAGTTCACAGGGAAGAGGTTACGGAATGGCTTTGGAAGGTAGCCGGGACAGTGGACCGCAGGGCGAGGGTGCGGGACAGCCTTCAGCATCACGCGGTGAAGAGGTAAGGCCGGCGCTTCACGAGCGCTCTCTTTCAGCGGATGAAAGAACGGAGAAGAAGTCCCACAAGGGGATCTGGATCACGCTGGCAACCGTGGCGCTGCTGGGGGTGGCTCTGCTCTACTGGCTGACGAAACCCCCTGCGGGCAGCGCTCCGGCGGCAGGCCAGGCCAGCCGCTTCGGCAGCGGTCCGGCCGCGATCACCGTTGGCCAGATCACCACCGGCAGCATCAACGAGTACGTAGAAGCCCTGGGCACGGTGACGCCCGTCTACACGATCACGCTCTACAGCCAGGTCACCGGCATTGTGACCGCGGTCCATTATCAGGAGGGGCAGTATGTGCACAACGGCGACCCTCTGGTAGACATCGATCCACGGCCCTACCAGACCACGCTGGAAGCCGCGGAGGGTGAGCTGTTGCACGACCAGGGCGTGCTGGCGGAGGCCCAGATGGACCTGCAACGCTATCGCGAGGCATGGGCGCAGAACGCCATTCAGAAGCAGGAACTCGATGACCAGGAAAAGATGGTCATCCAGGACCAGGGAACCGTGAAGCAGGATGAGGGAACGGTTGCTTACGACAAGGTGGAGCTCTCCTACTGCCACATCGTCTCTCCCATCGACGGGCGTGTGGGATTGCGCCTTGTGGACCCGGGAAATACCGTCTTCTCCGGGAGCAACTCCACCCTTGTGGTTGTCACCCAGTTGCAGCCCATCACCGTGGTCTTCGAGGTCTCTGAGGATGATCTGCCGGAGGTGCAGGCACAGCTCAAGAACAATCACGCCATGCGGGTGGATGCCTTCGACCGCGAGGATGTGAAGGATCTGGGAACCGGCAAGCTCATCGCGCTGGACAACGAGGTGGATACAACCACCGGAACCGTGAAGTTTCGCGCCACGTTCCCCAACCGCGATCTGGCGTTATTTCCCAACCAGTTTGTAAATGCTCGCTTGCTGGTGAAGACCCTCACCAACGCCACTCTGGCTCCAACCGCAGCCGTGCAGTACAACGGCACGGCGGCCTTCGTCTACATCGTCAACCCGGACCAGACCGTCAGCGTGCATCCGGTGCAGGTGGTTACCGGCAACGATCTGCTGACGGCGGTGACAGGCATCAGCCCGGGCGTAACCGTGGCGATCAGCGGATTCGACCGTCTGGAAGATGGCGCCAAGGTGCAGGTACACCAGAGGCCGCGTGAAAACAGGCGCACCCGCGGCTTGGGACCGGGGTCTTCCCGTCCCTCTGCTGCCTCCGTTCCGCCCACTCCGCAGGCTCCGCCCCGCTCCCCATCCCCTGCTGCGGCCGCCTCTGTACCCAAGGGCCGATTGACAGGTGGTAGCAGAGACGCATGAGTCCCTCACGCCCATTTATTCTCCGTCCGGTGGCGACGGCCCTTCTGATGGTGGCGATCTTCCTGGCTGGTGGAGTTGCCTTCTTCCAACTGCCGGTCTCAGCGCTGCCGGAGGTGGACTATCCCACCATTCAGGTGATCACGTTCTACCCCGGAGCCAGTCCCGAGGTCGTGGCGACCGCGGTGACCGCGCCACTGGAGCGAGAGTTTGGCCAGGTTCCAGGGCTGAGCGAGATGACCTCCACCAGTTCAGGCGGGTCGTCGATCATCGTCATGCAGTTCCAGCTCAGCCTGAACATTGACGTCGCCGAGGAAGAGGTGCAGGAGGCGATCGATGCCGCGCAAAGCTATTTACCCGCGGACCTTCCCGCGCCCCCGGTCTACAGCAAGTCCAATCCTGCCGACTCTCCCGTGCTCACGCTGGCGCTGACCTCCAAGACCATGCCCTTGTCCAAGGTGGAAGACCTGGCGGACACGGTGCTCTCTCCCAAGATCTCCCAGGTCTCCGGTGTCGGCCTGGTGAGCATCTCCGGAGGAGAGAAGCCGGCGGTGCGCATCCAGGTGGATCCCACCCAACTGGCGGCTTACGGCATCAATCTGGAGGATGTGCGCAACGCCCTGACGGCCAACAGCCTGGACAGCGCCAAGGGCAACTTTGATGGTCCGACCCAGGATTACACCATCAACTCCAACGACCAGTTGCTGACCGCGGCGGATTACAAATCCGTTGTCGTAGCCTACCGCAACGGCGCACCCGTGATGCTCACCGATCTGGGGCGCGTGATCGATGGCGTGGAGAACAACAAGCTGGCCGCGTGGAGCGATGCCACGCCGGCCGTGATCATGAACATCCAGAGGCAGCCCAACGCCAACACCATCCAGGTGGTGGACACGATTCAGAAGCTGCTGCCCCATCTTGAGGCCGGACTGCCCCGAAGCGTACACGTCAGGGTCATCACCGACCGTACCACAGACATTCGCGCCTCGGTCGATGACGTAGAGTTCGAGCTGATGCTGGTCATCGCGCTCGTGGTCATGGTCATCTTCCTCTTCCTGCGCAGTTTGTCGGCCACCATCATTCCCAGTATCGCCGTGCCGCTGTCGCTGATCGGCACCTTCGGCGTGATGTATCTGGTGGGCTACAGCCTGAACAACCTCACCATGATGGCGCTGACGATCTCCACCGGATTCGTGGTGGACGACGCCATCGTGATGATCGAAAACATCTCGCGCTTCATTG
>JAKART010000234.1:0-639 GCA_021819255.1 Acidobacteriota bacterium | reverse complement strand
CCCATGGAGGCCGCGCTGATCGGCGCGGAGCAGATCGGGTTCACCATTCTTTCTCTGACCGTGTCGCTGATCGCCGTTCTCATCCCACTGCTCTTCATGGGCGACGTCGCCGGCCGGCTTTTCCGTCAGTTCGCGGTCACGCTGGCCGTCACCATCATCTTCTCGGCGTTCGTCTCCCTTACCCTCACGCCCATGATGTCCGCGCGCATTCTCAAACATGAGCCGGATCGGGAGCAGGGCTGGTTCTATCGCAAAAGCGAGCGGGTCTTTGAGCAGATCATCGCCTTCTACGGACGCACCCTTCGCTGGGTGCTGCGTTACCAGAAGACCACCCTGCTGGTGGCTCTCGGGACACTCATCCTCACCATCGTGCAGTACATTGAGATTCCCAAGGGATTCTTCCCTGTCCAGGATACGGGCATCATCCAGGGCATCACCCAGGCTTCACCCTCCATCTCCTTCCCGGAGATGGAGCAGAAGCAACAGGACATTGCCAGAGTGATCCTGGCCGACCCGGCCGTCGAAGGAATCTCCTCGTTCATCGGCGCGGACGGGACCAATACAACGCTCAACAGCGGCCGGATCGAGATCAATCTGAAGCCGCTGCAACAGCGCAAGATGGATGTAACCGCGGTGATC
>JAKART010000233.1 GCA_021819255.1 Acidobacteriota bacterium | reverse complement strand
TTCCGACTGGAGCCCGGTAGCATCTCCAGTGTTGTTGGATTTCCCGAACAGGGCTGGCAGGGCCATTTCATTCCACTTCAGCGGGCAAGCCCGCAGGGGCGCCCGGTGGTTGGGGAACACGCCCATCGGAGTCGAGGCTCCCTGTCTGCCCACACTGAAAATGCCTTAGACCATTTCCCCTGAAGGTGTAAGCAAGGGGAACGACTCCTGTGGGCGTTTTCCTCAATGACAACGCCACTGAACGCCCGCTTCCGTACACCCATCATCAGGGAAAATGGTCTAGTACCGGTAATGCTCCGGCTTGAAGGGACCCTCGGCGGGAACTCCCAGATAAGCGGCCTGCTTTTCAGTGAGGGTGGTCAACTTGACGCCGATCTTCTCCAAGTGCAGGCGGGCGACCTCCTCGTCCAGGTGTTTGGGGAGGATGTAGATTCCCACCTTGTACTTGTCCCGGTTCTTCCACAGGTCGAGTTGGGCCAAGGTCTGATTGGCAAAGCTGTTGGACATGACAAAACTGGGGTGGCCGGTGGCGCAGCCCAGGTTCACCAGCCGTCCTTCAGCGAGTACGAAGATGGAGTTGCCGTTCTTGAAGGTGTACTTATCCACCTGCGGCTTGATGTTCTCTTGCAACGCGTCTCCCCGTTTGACCAACTCATGGAGCGGTTCCATCTGGATCTCGTTGTCAAAGTGACCGATGTTGCAGACGATCGCCTGATCCTTCATCTTCCGCATGTGTTCGACGGTGATGATGTCCACATTGCCGGTGCAGGTCACATAGATATCGCCGCGCCCGAGGGTGTTTTCGAGGGTAGTGACCTCGTAGCCTTCCATGGCGGCCTGAAGCGCGTTGATGGGGTCGATTTCAGTAACCACCACGCGCGCCCCCATGCCGCGCAGGCTGGCGGCTGAGCCCTTGCCGACGTCGCCATAGCCGCAGACCACGGCCACCTTGCCGGCCACCATCACATCCGTGGCGCGTTTGATGCCGTCCACCAATGACTCGCGGCAACCGTATAGGTTGTCAAATTTGCTTTTGGTCACCGAGTCATTCACGTTGATGGCCGGCACCAGCAGCGTGCCCTTTTCCATCATCTTGTAGAGCCGATGAACGCCCGTCGTGGTCTCCTCCGAAACCCCGCGCCACGCTTTGGCCACCTCGGTCCAGCGCGTCGGAAGCTCCGCATGAACCTTCTTGAGCAGGGCCTTGATGACACTCTCTTCCTGCGAGGATGAGGGCGAGTCCACCCACGCGTCTCCGCGCTCCAACTCCACGCCCTTATGGATTAATAGGGTCGCGTCTCCGCCGTCGTCGACCACCAACTGCGGCCCCAGCAGCCCGCCTTTGCCGTCAGGGAAGCTGAGCGCCTGATAGGTACACCACCAGAAATCCTCCAGGGTCTCTCCCTTCCAGGCGAAGACGGGAATCCCGGCGGCGGCGATAGCGGCTGCTGCGTGGTCCTGGGTGGAGAAGATGTTGCAACTGGCCCAGCGCACATCCGCGCCCAGGTCCACCAGCGTCTCGATCAACACCGCGGTCTGGATGGTCATGTGCAGGGAGCCGGAGATCCGCACGCCGGCCAGCGGCTTGGCTGCGGCATATTTATGCCGGATCGCCATCAATCCGGGCATCTCCTGCTCGGCAATGAGAATCTCCTTGCGTCCCCAATCGGCCAGCCCGATATCCGCCACTTTGTACCTGAGCTGCACCTCTTCGACCGTCGCTGTCGCCATTGAACTCTCCTGGAACAATCCTCCGTTAAGGGTATCAAAGGTTTGGGCTGTCTACAGCCGATAGGGGAGGCCGGCGGCCGGTGCGGAGGCGCCCCACGAAGGCGCGAGAGTGGTTGCGGCCGGTGTCAGGGGCATCACGCGGCGTCAGCGCGATGGAAGACGCAGACGTAACAGGGTATGGCGAAGACGGGAGGAAGCGAGCTGGAAAGGCCGTCCCGTGGGCATGGCCTGGGCGGTCTTAGGAGAGAGCACGCTCCGAGCGGCCGGAGATTTCGGCCGCCCGCGCCTCGGCAAAGGCCGCCGCGCCCAGCAACGCACAGGAGTCGTCCAGAATCACCCGTACGGGGATGGCGGCCAGCAAGGATGAGAGCCTTCCCTTATCGACAAACGCGCCGGCAAACTCCCCCGCTTCAAGGGTTTTGAGGATCTTGGGAGCAATGCCTCCTCCCAGGTAGATGCCCCCAGAGGCAAGCACCTTGAGCGCCAGATTGCCGGCCTCGGCGCCGTAGGCCGAGGCAAAGATGCGCAGTGTCTCCGCGCAGATGGCGCTCGATCCATCCTCGGCGCACTGTCCAATCACCGCATTGGGGTCTTCCTGCTGCATGCGTTCGCGCAGCCAGGCCGGCTCTTCCATCCGCTGGTCGTCGCGCAAAAAGGCGTAGATGTTCTTAATGCCGATGCCGGAGACCACGCGTTCGAAGCTCACCCGTCCGCTCAGGATCTTGCGCAGATAGCGGAGCAAGGCAATCTCCTGATCGTTGCGCGCGGCAAAGTCGCAGTGTCCGCCCTCGGAGGGCAACGGCCGATGCTGTCTGGCCTTGGCATCCCATATCAATAGGGCTTCGCCCAGGCCGGTGCCGGCGGAGATCAGGCCGCGATGACCCTCGCCCGCGGGGTCACCCTTGATGAGCGTCATCACCTTGTCGGGCGCCAGCTCCGGGATTCCGTAACCGTTGGCCTCCAGGTCGTTGATCAAAAAGATGTGCTGGATGCCAAGGGACTGCTCCAGTTCCCGCTCGTCCAGCGTCCAGGGAAGGTTGGTCAGCTTGATGCGGCCGTCGCGAACCGGACCGGGACAACCGAAGCAAGCGGCCGAGATCTCCTCTTTGATGACCGGCGGAATCCCGGGCAGCGTATCTCCGGGCTGTTGCAGAAATGCCTTCACCACCTGGTCCAGGGCGGCGAACTCGCCGGAGTGGAACTTCTGGTCGCGAACCAGGGTCAACCGACCACCGACAAAACCGTACAACGCCAGATGGACCTTGGTTCCACCCACATCGCCTGCAAGAATCATCCGCAATCGCCTCCGCCGGGCTCAAGCGCCCAGGCTATTTGAGCATCAAGCTCCCGTGCTTCTCGATCCTCTGCCGTGGAGAGGATCGCGCCGGAGCCGGCGCTCTTCGGCATCTGGCCTGCAAGACACGCCCCCGGAAACCGTGGCTTAGGGCATGTCACAACGTCAAGAGATCCGGCTCTACTCCGCTTTGCCGAACCACTTCACTCTACACTGTCCTTCTCATCTATCGAGCCTGCCGACCAGACATCCCATCGTACTGGGTTCTCCGGGCGGCAGTTTGGCCGCAGCCGCCTGATCGAGCTGAAAGAGGAGGCTACCGCTGGCGGGCCGGATCAGTTGCGAGGGCAACCGCTCCGGATCGCGCGGACCCAGGAGCACCTCGGAGAGAATCTCGGTCTTGGCCGCACCCGCCACCTCGAAGACGACCTCCGCGGCGTGATTGATCACCATCCAGGTGAGGCTGATGCGCCAGGTATTCATCTGCGGGACGTGGTTGGCCACCACCAGCCGGCCCATCTCATGCAAGGCCGCGGTATGGGGAAACAGAGAGGCAGTGTGTCCATCGGGTCCCATCCCCAGCGCGAGCAGATCAAAGCGCGGCAGTTCGGCGCCTTCCAGTTTGAGCGCATGGCGCAGAGTGCTCTCATAGCGGCTGGCGGCTACCTCCGGCTCCAGCTCGCCCTCCATGCGGAAGATGTTTGCCGCCGGGATAGGCACCTTGCTGAGCAGCAACTCCCGGCAGACGCCGTAGTTGGACTGCGGACTTTCGGGGCCGACGCAGCGTTCATCCACCCAGAACAGCAGCAACTTCTCCCACGGCACCGTGGCAGCGAAGGGTTCGGCCGCGAGCAGTTTGAAGGCGGCCTGGGGCGTGCTTCCGCCGGAGATGGCCACTCGCGCGATTCCGCGCCGATCCACCGCCTGCTGCACTCTGTCAGCAAACATCCGCGCCGAAGCAAGTTCCATCTCTGCCTGCGTCGGCCAAACCTGATACGTCACCTTTATGGACTGTGCCATCAACCTCTCCTGCGTGCCTGGCTGAGATAAGAGGTCAGAGAAGGAACGCCGGGCTGCACCTCCGCTGCTGAACCGGCCCTCCCTGCTCTGCTCCTCCGCGTAGATTGTCTTCGTGATGAAACCGTCTCTCCGGAAACGCTTCTTCCCGAGAGGGTCCAGGAGAGCTTCTTTCTTTTCGGCAGGATGCTCCCAGGAATGCCGCAGTCTGACGGAAGGCGGGAAGGGGACCGTCTTCAGAGTTTGAACCACTTCCGGCGGTCCTTGAGCAAAAGCGCATCGGAGGCGGCCGGACCCCAGCTACCCGCCTCGTAGTTGGGGAAGTCATGGGGTGGACGCTTGGCCCACTCCTCCAGAATGGGGGTCATCAAAGCCCAGGTGGCTTCCACGCCGGAGCGGTGAGCGAATAACGTTCCGTCGCCCAGCATGGCATCCAGCAACAGCCGCTCGTAGCCGTTGGCGTTGCTCATGCCGAAGCTCTCGGCATAGCTGAAGTGCATCTCCACGGGCATTACGTTCGTGGTGGGGCCGGGCACCTTGGCGCCGAACATGAGGGAGATGCCCTCATCGGGCTGGATGCGGATCTTGAGCACGTTGGGCTGAACCTGGGTTCTGGCGTCAGAGCTTTTGAACATGTGCAGCGGGGGCTGTTTGAAGACGACCGTAACCTCCGTGACTCGCTTGGCCAGCCGCTTGCCGGCGCGCACATAGA
>JAKART010000232.1 GCA_021819255.1 Acidobacteriota bacterium | reverse complement strand
CCGATCTCTCTTGGTCCCCGTGAGCTTAGCTCTTGGTTCCGGTGAGTTGGGCTATCTGCTGCCACAGCATCATCAGCGTCAACCCCACCATGATCACCGTAGAGGCCCAAGCGGTCCAGTTGAACCACCGAGAGTTCGTATGGTCGCCCATCAACCGCTTGTTGTTCACCAGCTTGAGCATGAAGTACAGCACGAACGGCAGTAGCACTCCATTCAATACCTGGCTCAGAATTGTCATCATGACCAGCGGAAATTTTGGAATCAACACCACCGCTGCCCCGGCAACAATCAGCAGCGTATACAGCCAGTAAAAAAACGGGGCCTGACGGAACTTCTTGTCTACCCCGCTCTCAAATCCCAGTCCCTCGCACACGCTGTAGGCCGTCGAGATCGGCAACACGCTGGCGGCAAAAAACGAGGCGTTGAAGAGACCCGCCGCAAACAGAATATAGGCGAAGTCACCCGCCAATGGCCGCATCGCCTGGGCCGCATCCGCCGGCACATTGATATTCTGCATCCCATGCACCCACAGGGTCGCCGCACAAGCTACGATGATGAACCAGGCCACAATGTCGGTGAAAAAGCACCCCACGATCACATCCAGGCGAGATGCTCCGTACTCTTTGATGGAAACACCCTTCTCTACCACGGAAGACTGCAGATAGAACTGCATCCAAGGTGCGATCGTCGTTCCTACCACGCCCACGACCATGTACACATAGTTGTGATCCCGCCACACCGCTCTTCCCGGCACCTTGATCGTTTCAATCAGAGACTTATGCCAGTCCGGCTGCGCCAGCACTCCGGCCGCAATGTAGCAGATGTAAAACACGCTGGCGATCAAGAAGATCTTCTCGACGCTCTTGTAGTCTCCCTTGACCACCAGCACCCACACGGCCGCGGCACAGATCGGCACGCTGATGTATTTGCTCACGTGAAACAGTTGCAGTGACCCGGCGATTCCGGAAAACTCCGCAATCACGTTGCCGAAGTTCACCACCACCAGCAGCACCATCATCACAAACGTCATGCGCAGGCCGAACTCTTCGCGGATCAGGTCGCTCAGTCCCTTGCCCGTGACGACCCCCATCCGGGCGCACATCTCCTGCACCACAATCAACGCCAGAGTGACCGGCAGCATCGTCCACAGAAGGTGGTAGCCATACTGCGCGCCGGCCTGCGAGTAGGTCAGGATCCCCCCCGCATCGTTGTCCACATTCGCCGTGATAAACCCCGGCCCGAGCACCGCAAAAAAAAGAAGGATGCTGGTCCGGTAACGCTTCCAGAAACTCACACCCGCACCGCCGCCATGGAGTCTTCGCGGCACAGAGCCGCCCCATACCGTGCGAAACCGTCTGCCACAGCACCGCAAACCCCACCCCGCAGGGGCCAGGACATGGCGCCGCCAACCAACCTTGTTGTCCTCAGCATCCTGCCTCGCTCCCCGGCACTCAGTTTAGATTACCTTCTCCTTGAGCCTTCTGAAAGGAAGCCTTTTTTATAAGCCAGTAAGGAGCCCTATCCTCCGCACGGGATGTTCCGCAGACCGAGGCCCTGTTCATCACCACCGGCTCTCCTCCACAGGCTGTCTTTCACGCTCCCGCCGTTGAGCGCAGGACCTCCAATCGAGCCAGAATCTTCTCCACCTGTGCATCGTTGGAGTAGCCGCTGCGCACTGCCCGCTCCCGGCCCGCTCGGGCGATCCGCTCTCGCGCCTTCTGATCCGGCAGATACCGCCGGATCTTCTCCGCGCACTCCTCAAAACCGCTGAAGAAGACAGCCTCTTCGTCCTCGACGAACCTCGCCCGATGCCCCTCGGACCGCTCCGCCAGCAAAAACCCGCCGCAGGCCGCAATCTCGAAACTCTTGTGCGCAAACTCGTCCTGGTTGGAGTGGGTAAGGAAGCTCAGATTGATCTTCGACCGCCAGATCGCCTCTCGATACTCCCTTCCATAAAGCTCGGATCCGGTGTAAAGCCTCTCGGCCGCCTCCTTGTCCAACCTTTCCCTCCACATCCCGTCGCCCGAGATCACCACCGGGAACCCGCGCTCTCTCCACAGCCTGGCCAGGAACTCGGACCGGTCATCGTAGGCGGTCCCGATAAAGGAGACCCCGCGGTTTCGATCGGCATCGCTCCACACCACGCTCTTGTGCCCATCTACAGGAAAGTGAATCGTCGGCTCGTACGCCGTCTGGATCTTCAGCACATCGCGCGCACCCTGCCGCCGATAGTCCGCCAGGTTGCTGTCCCGCTGCACAACATGCAGGTCGAAGTGCGGAATGCATCTCTTGTACAGTCTCCATCCCGGATCGCGCCGCGGCCCGAACGCATTATCGATCATGTAGCCGACCGTCTGGATGCCCATCGCCCGCAGCCGATCCAGCGTCTTTGGCCACAAACCCAGCAGCTTGTCCGCCCAAAAGATATCCGGACGTTCCTTTTCAGCCTGGGCCAGCAGATCGCGGTTCAGCCGCATCACCCACGGCCCCATCTGCGCTCGATGCATCAGCTTCCGAAGCAACTCCGCGCGCGGCTGATACTGGCGGGAATCAAGCGGCGCTACTGTGTGCCCCAAACGCTCCAGAGCCCAGGCGCGGTACTGAGCCGAATCATTCGGCGAGAGTTGGGCCGCGTAGAGAATCTTCACCGTTCACCCCCCGTCTTCTGGAGCCGGCCTGCTCTCCAGCTTCTGCAAGCTGTTCGCACCCTGCTCCCCATTCTCTCGCCGGCTCCGCGCCTCTTTGGCCGTCGCGGCGTCGCGCAAGGAGTCCGTTCAGGCCCTTTGGCTCAACCTCGGCAGCAAGCTTTCCGTGGGCCGATGAGACCGCCGCTCCCGTGGCTCTCAAGCCGCGTATTCCTCAAGCCGCGTATTCGTCAAGCCGCGTATCCTTGGGCCGCGTATCGGGCCCAAGGATCTTTGGGCCAAAGGATCCTTGGGCCAAAGGGCCACAGGATCCTGCGGCTTCCAAGTTCTCCATCAAGCCGTCAGAGAGATTCTTTACCTCTCGCGCAGCAGGGCAATCACCTGCTCGGCATGGATCACCCCGGTCAAGCGTCCCTGATGATCCACAACCGGAAGCGAGCGCAGATTATATTTATCAAACAGCTCGGCAACCTCCTTCTCTTTCGCATTCAGTTGGCAGCACACATTATGCCCGTCCGCCAGAGTCGCCAGTTGCGCTTCCGTCTTGGCCAGCAGCAATCTGGGCAGCATCACCACGCCGGCCAGCTTCTCCTCCTCGCCCAACAGGTAGACCTCCGTAATCGTATCGGGATCTCCTTGGAACTCGCGCAGGGTTTGCACGGCATCGGCGACCGTGGCATTCATGGGAACGCTCACATAGTCCGTCGTCATCCGCCCGGCTGCGGACTCTGCGGAGAACTCCAGCAGCTCCTCCACATCCTGCCGTTCCTCCGGCTCCATCTCCTCCAGAATCGCCTCGGACTGTTCGTCACTCAACTCCGCCAACACGTCGGCCGCTGCGCCCGGATCCATCTCTTCGAGAATGTCTGCGGCGCGCTCCGAGTCCAGCCCCTGCAGCAGCGCCTTTTGGAGCCTCGGCTCTACCTCCTCCAGCGTCTCAGCCGCTGTCTCTTCGGGCAGGCTGGAGAATACGGCCTCTCGCTCCACCGGCGCCAGATCTTCCAGAATGTCCGCAATATCGGATGGATGCAACCTGGCGAGCCGATCCTGGCCAATCTTCAACCGCACCATTCGCGCCGGGTCGCGATCGATGAGATCAACGCACGCCCAGGGAATCTGCCGCGCACTCAGCCGCAAAACCAACTGGTCCAGCAGCGCCACCGGCAGCCCCTTGAAGAGCCGTCGCATGGCGCCCCGGTTACCCACCTCCACACCCTCAATCCGCAGCCCGGTAGCTCCTCCCTCAAGCGCTCGGGCCTCCCAGGCCAGGCTTACGTCGTTCACCCGAACGACCTTGTGTCCGTCCACGTCGATAATCTGCTGGTCCAAAACGTCATAGTCCAGCAGCAGATAGCCATTCTGCTCCTTGTACTCCGCCGGATTGGATCTTGCCCGCAACTCCTCTTCGTTGCTTTCTGGCGAAACCAACTCCCCTACCGGTTGCAGCATCGTCTTCTTCTTCCGCCCCGAGCCGACGAGCAATACCAGTTCAGCTACGTGGGATTGGTCTAGCGTCACGTCGACAGCCAGATCCTTCACCCTGCCCAGCACCCTCCCATCGGCGCCCAGCACTCGGCGTCCGAGCAGCGATGAAGCGCTCGTGAACACATCCGCCGGCTTTGTCAGCAACCCGCCCATCACTCTCCCGCAGCATTTTCAGTGTAAGTGTAACGCGGCAGTCCGAATTCCTTGCGCCCTTCTCCGATTCAGGTTCCCAAACAAACATGTCCTCCCGGAGGATGGACTGAAGTCGGCGCAGTCCCTGAAGATTCTTCCACGGAAAAGGCGCAGCGCTGGAAGCGCATCTCCAGCTCTCCGCCTCATCCGCATCGGGCTTCTGCCCAAACTCCCCATATCTACCTGTTGGCCCTGAAAATCAGAACGGCGAAGCTCCGCCGCCTCGCCGCTCTCATCCAGAATCTGTTTGTCGGCCCCCTAGGAACTTGTTGAAATAGGCAGCGTTGCCGCGACCAGATTAAAACCAGGTTCGTCTAACAGGTATGCGTGGAGACGAGCGAGTTCAGGATGGAATGTTCAGCTATGTGTCGTTGGAGCAGCGAGTACCGTCGGATCACCCGCTGCGAGCAGTGCGGAAGCTGACCGACGAGGTA
>JAKART010000231.1 GCA_021819255.1 Acidobacteriota bacterium | reverse complement strand
GGTCTTTTCCACGGACTATGCGCATGACCTCCGCCTGCACCTTGATCCGCCGCCAGGCGCTCCGCAGGAGCCCGATATTCCACTCTCGCCGGATGCTTACTATGGCGGTCTCGTCTTGCAAAAAGACCAACAGCATCGCATGCCGCTGGAGGTCGTGGCGGCAAAACCCACCGGCAGGGTAAGTTCACCAGCCCGGCCGACCAAACCGGAGCCGATTCTGATCACCGCGGAGATCAAGGGCCGCTGGGGCTTCGATGACTTTTCCGGACCGAAGGTGACGCTGCAGCAACGTCCAGGCTCCGATTGGACGATCGTTCCACAACCGGATAAATCCGTTTCGTCAAAAGATGCCCAACGTGAGCCGACCTATGATCTGATTGCCGGCCACACCGCCACCCTCCTGCTGGACTCCACAGGCTCAGCCTGCGTTGACAGCATCACGGCGCATCCGGATGGGCAAGCTCCTTTTCCGGTTAAGTTCAAGCGTACTCCCAAACCGGGCGACTTAAATCTCCTGGCCATTACGCTACCCCTCAACCAAAACGTCACTCCAGGCGATCTGCACCTTTCCATTCAACAGTACGGTCAACCCGCGGCAGACGAAGTGGCTGCACGAACCTTCTCCGAGCCGGCTACGGTCACCGCCATCGAACTCCATGCCCGTGACAAGATTCTGGTCGTCAGAGGCACGCGGCTCAGAGAGATTCAGAAGATCACGGTCGGCGACCTGGTCTTTTTGCCCGCCCCTGACCCCTCCCACGACATTCAACCCACAGGTTCATCCAGCCCCGGAACCCTGCATTTTTCGCTGCCGGCAAGCGCGCCCGTTCCACCCACCTCGGTCAATCAGGCGCTTGTCGCCAGTCTCGCGCTTCGCGACTCTCGTTCGCTCACCTTTCCGTTTACCGTAATGACGCCCCGCCCGGTCATCACTCTGCTGCGCAAAACGGAGCTTCCCGAGGCGAAAGACTCCAACATCTACCTCTCCAACTCGGAAGATCTCCCGCTCACATCGCTTCTCACCTTTACGATCAAGAGCCAGGAACGCTTTCCACGCAACGGCCAGTTGGAGATTGAGACGCTTGACGGCACCCTTCGCACGGTTCTGACACTGGCGCCCTCGGGCGGACTGCTACTGCAAGACCCTTATACGGTCGTGGCTACTTTGGATCCGCAAAGCTCCTTCGGACCAAGCGCTTTTGGTCCGCTGCGGATGCGCGCCGTCTTCCCGATGGTCACCGGCTCCGCCAATGGCCGCCGCGCCGCTGCCACAGCAACCGCTGTTGCGGATAGCTCTACCGGGGACGTCTCCACCCCGACCAGCGATTGGCTACCCTTGGTAACCCTGGTTCGGTTACCCATCCTGACCCAGCTTCAGTGTCCTCCCGACGCGCAAGAGCCCTGCATCTTAGCCGGCTATAACCTCTTCCTTCTGCAGTCGGTTGCGGCCAATCCTGAGTTTACAGACCCGGTGCAGGTCCCCGACGGCTACACGGGCACAACTCTCTCGGTGCCTCGCCCTACGGCTGGAACGCTCTTCTTCAAGCTGCGCGATGATCCCAGCAGCATGGACTCGGCCGTGATGGCGCAACCTGAACCGGCGAGCATCCACGATCATCCGGTCGGCAAAGAAAAGGAGACATCTCCCGGGGTTCCCGTGGCAGAGCCGTCCCAGAGGGCAGTTCCTGCGGCCCCTCCCTCCGCGCCTTCCAACGCCCAGCCGACACCCCCTGCTTCCATCACGCAGCCATCTTCCGGAATGCAACCGGCTGGACCATTTTCCCTGAAGGTGTAAGCAAGGGGAACGACTCCTGTGGGCGTTTTCCTCAATGAAAACGCCACTGAACGCCCGCTTCCGTACACCCATCATCAGGGAAAATGGTCTGGAAGCGAGCAGACAGGGTCGCCAAGGGCATGATCCTCCTCGTCAACTTGTCCGGGAAGCCAACCTACATCGGTGAAGAACGCTGTCAGCCCGGGCCGTTCCGGTTCATTCCTGGTCGAGCGCCGGAGCTCCTGGCCAAATCTTGCCGGTGGCCTTTTGGTTGCAGCGGTCCTTCTTTTCCGTGAAGAGGCGTACCCATATGGAGGCGATACGGGGAGGATCGGGTGACGGGACTCAATCCCCGGCGTCGGGCTCTGGCTTCTGCAACTCCAGCGCCAACTTCTGCACCTTACTGTGCGTCACGCTGTACGTGAAGTAAATCACCAGCCCAATCACCAGCCAGGCCAGCACCACGACCTTGGTCAGCATGGGCAAGCTCCAGATCAGATAGAGCGCGCTGAGAATGCCCAGGATCGGTACCAGCGGCACCAACGGCGTCCTGAAAGGACGGTGCAGGTGCGGATTCCTGCGCCGCAGAATCCAGACCCCCGCGCAGACAATTCCAAAGGCCAGCAGCGTCCCCATATTCACCAGTTCGCTCAACTTGTCGATGGGCAACAGCGCCGGCATGAACGCGACGATTACCCCTACGACGATGTTCGAGATCCAGGGTGTGCGGAACCTGGGGTGGATCGCGCTGGCCCACTTCCACAACAACCCATCCTTGGACATCGAGAAGAAGACCCTGGACTGCCCCAACAACATCACCAGCATCACCGTTCCCAACCCAAAAACCGCTCCAATTTTGACCAGGATGGAACCCCAAACCACCCCCGTCGCATCGATCCCGATTGCCACCGGGTCCGCGACGTTCAGAGAACGGTAGTTCACCAGCCCCGTCAACACTGCGGAGACCAGGATGTAAAGCAGTGTGCAGATCACCAGTGAGCCCAGGATTCCAATGGGCATATCCCGCTGCGGGTTCTTTGCCTCCTGCGCCGCCGTCGAGACGGCGTCAAAGCCGATGTAGGCGAAAAAGATCGAAGCTGCTCCCGCGGTAATGCCTCCGATCCCAAACGCTCCCGGTCCCTGGCTGGGCGGGATGAACGGATGCCAGTTGGACCGCGCCAGCGTGGGGTGGTGCACGAGAAAAGCGACGCCTATCGCCAGGAAGATAAAGACGACCGCCAGCTTCACCATGACGATCGCCGAGTTCAGATTCGCCGACTCCTGAATCCCAATCACCAGCACCGCCGTGATGACCAGAATGGCCAGAAAGGCCACCAGGTCAAAAACTCCCGTTACCTGCGGCAGACCGGCCGATCGGACCCCTGCGGGTAGCGATGCGATGGGAATCCAGTGGTCCCGATAGAGACACAACACATTGCCGGGCGTGGTGGTGAACCGGGGCGGTAGATGAATATGAAAGTCCTGCAGCAGCCCGACAAGGTAACCGCTCCAGCCGGAGGCGACGGTTGCCGCACCAAAGGCGTACTCCAGCACAAGATCCCAGCCGATGATCCAGGCCACAAACTCGCCCAAAGTGGCGTAGCCATAGGTGTAGGCGGAACCTGCAATCGGAATCAGCGAGGCAAACTCCGCATAACAAAGTCCGGCGAAGGCGCAGGTAATCCCCGCCAGAATAAAGCTCAAAACCACCGCCGGACCGGCGTGTTTGGCTGCCGCCTGCCCGGTCAGGACGAAGATCCCTGCTCCGATGATCGCGCCGATGCCCAGCGTAATCAGGTTCAACGGCCCTAAAGCCCGCTTGAGTCCCACTTCTCCCTCATTCTCGGACTCTTTCAGCAAGACGGACAAAGGTTTCACCGCGAGCAGATTCGCCATTCTCTCCCCTTCTCTCCCAACACTGGTTGGATCAGGCGCCTACGCAGCGTTCTGACTCTCTGAATCCAGGCCTACCTGGCCCCCTCGTCCCGATCTCGTCCAGAGCGCATAGACCGGAACCCCCGACAGTACCAAAAACAAACCCGGCCAGGTAAACTGCGGTTTGTATCGCAACAAGACCCCACAGATCCATACCGCCAATACTATATAAAGCGCTGGAAGCAGGGGATATCCTACGGCCTTATAAGGCCGGTCCGCCTCCGGTCGAGTTCTGCGCAGCACGAACAGTCCGCTGATGGTGAGCACATAAAAGACCAGCACAGCAAAGATCACATAGTCCAGCAACTGAGAGTAACTCCCGCTCAAACACAGCAGGCTGGCCCAGCTCCACTGCATCCACAAGGAGGAAACCGGCGTTGCGGTCCTCCTGCTCAACCGGCCTGCGCTCTTGAAGAAAAGGCCATCCTGGCTCATCGCGTAGTACACCCGGGCGCCGGCCAGCAACAGGCCGTTCATGCAGCCAAAGGTTGAGACCAGGATCGCCGCGGCCATCAGCTTCGCGCCGGTCCCGGAGAACGCAGATTGCATCACCGCCGTGGCGACTCGGTCCCCTGCGGCGAATTGAACTCCTCGCCCAGCCAGCGTGGCCGCTGCCGGGTCTCCCCGCAACGGCAGAACCGTGAGATAGACAAAGTTGCATGCGATGTACAGCAGCAGCACCACACTGGTTCCAATGGCCAGCGAAAGAGGCAGATTCCGGCGTGGATCGCGAATCTCCCCTGCCGTGAAGGTCACATTGTTCCATGAATCTGAGCTGAAGAGGCTTCCAACCTGCACCACGGCGATCACGGTAAGCACGCCGACGTACGCTGTCGGCCCACCGACACCCACCTGGAGCGCATGAGCCGTATGCCAGCCGGAGTTCGCCCAGAATTGATGCCAGCCGGCGCCAAAGTTGGCTGCGATGGCAGTGGCGTTGCGGGCCACCATCCCCACCGCCACGACACCCAGCAGCGCGAACACCTTGGCGCTGGTAAAGATGTTCTGCACGGCTGCTCCCAGCTTCACTCCTCGGGTATTGCTGAGAGATC
>JAKART010000230.1 GCA_021819255.1 Acidobacteriota bacterium | reverse complement strand
GGTGCGCAAGCTCCTGCACGGCGGAGGGAAAAAGCAGCCGCGTGAGTTTCAACCCATCCTGAGCGATGTGCGAGAGCTGATTGCTCGCATGGCCGACGAGCGCGAGGATCTGCCCGGACAGTGGACGGCGGACCGGCTGCGGCAGATTCTGAATCGCAATCTGCACGGCGAGAAGATTGTGATTCTGGCCAATCGCGAACCCTATAGCCATATTCGAGGCGAAGACGGCAGTATTGAAGTGCAGCATCCGGCCAGCGGCCTGGTGACGGCGCTGGAGCCGATCATGCGCGCCTGCTCCGGCGTGTGGGTTGCCCATGGCAGTGGAAATGCCGATCGAGAGACGGTGGATCGCAGCGATCACGTGCGGGTTCCACCAGAAGAGGAGTCCTACCACATCCGCCGCATCTGGCTCAGCGAAGAAGAGCAGCAGGGCCACTATTACGGCTTCTCCAATGAGGGGTTGTGGCCGTTGTGCCACATCGCCCACACCCGTCCCACCTTCCGCGCGGAAGATTGGGAGTACTACCGGCAGGTGAATCAGAAGTTTTCTGACGCGGTGTGCGATGAGGTGGACTCCGAGGACCCCATCATCATGGTGGAGGACTACCATTTTGCGCTGGCCCCGGCCATGATCCGCAAGCGCATGCCGGCGGCCACCATTATCGCCTTCTGGCATATTCCATGGCCGAACGCGGAGCGCATGGGGATCTGCCCCTGGCACAACGAGATCCTGGAGGGACTGCTGGGCAGCAGCATCGTCGGCTTCCACACCCAGCTCCACTGCAACAACTTTCTGGATTCGGTGGACCGCTACCTGGAGACCAGACGCGACCGAGAACAGAACGCGGTGATCATGCACGGGCAAAGGACGCTGGTGCGGCCCTACCCTATCTCCCTGGAATGGCCCGTCCACTGGGCGGAGATGTCTCCAGACTCTGCCGAGTGCCGGGCAAAGGTCTTCCAGGAGCTGGGCTTGAAGCCGGACGCTCTGCTGGGGCTTGGCGTTGACCGGCTGGACTATACCAAGGGCATTGAAGAGCGGCTGGCGGCGGTGGAGATGCTGCTCGACCGCTATCCGAAGTTCCGTGGACGCTTCACCTTTGTCCAACTGGCGGAGCCAAGCCGCACCAAGATCACCCGGTACAGGGATCTGAATGAGGCGGTGGAGCTGCTGGCCAGGCGCATCAACGATCGATTCGGCACAGAAGACTATCGTCCCGTGGTCCTGCTGCGTTCTCATCATGAGCCGCCTGAGGTCTTCCGCTACTATCGCGCCGCGGACCTGTGTCACGTGAGCAGCCTGCACGACGGCATGAATCTGGTGGCCAAGGAGTTTGTGGCCGCTCGTACCGATCTGCGAGGCGTTCTGATTCTGAGTGAGTTTACCGGAGCGGCGCAGGAGCTGACCGAAGCGTTGATTGTGAATCCATACGATCTGGTGAAGAGCAGCGACGCCCTGGCCGCTGCGCTTTCCATGCCGGAGGAAGAGCAGTTGGACCGCATGCAGGCCATGCGCTCCATGATCAGCCGTTTCAATGTCTACCGGTGGGCGGGAAAGATGCTTGCGGATGCCGCGCACCTGCGCAGCCAGGAGCGGCTCTCCGGGCGCCTGGCGGAACGCATGCCCGTGGGTACCAACATCTGACCATGAAGTATCTCCTATCCAAGACATCCCTGCCTGTTGTGAAGCGTTTGGCCCAGGATCATACGCTGTGCGCCTTTGATTTCGACGGCACGCTGGCTCCCATCGTGGACAACCCGAGCAGGGCCCGGATGCGTAGCTCCACGCGAACCCTGCTGAAGCGCGTCGCATCTCTTTACCCGTGCATTGTGGTCTCGGGCAGAAAGAGAGAAGACGTTCTCCATCGGCTGAAGGGCATTCCCCTGGCCGGCGTCTTTGGCAACCATGGGGCTCAGGCGGACGGCAAGAAGCACGAAGACCTCCGCATCAGGCACTGGAAGAAGATGCTGGAAGCCGAGATTGGAGATCTGCCCGGCGTCTGGGTGGAGGACAAGGGATCGTCTCTGGCGGTGCACTATCGCCAGTCTTCGCGGCCCGCCCACTCGCTGCGCCAGATCGCCGCGGCGGTGGCCAAGTTGAATGAAGTTCGCGCCTTCGGCGGCAAGAAGGTGGTGAATCTTGTGGCCGATGGCGCCCCCACCAAAGCCGACGCTGTGGCCGCCGAGTGGGACCGCCTGGGCTGCAACCGCGTCTTGTATCTGGGCGACGACGAAAACGATGAAGACGCCTTTGGTCTGGAGGGTGACGTGGTCGCGGTCCGCATCGGCAAGAAGAAGCAGACCAAGGCCCGCTACTATCTGCGGTCGCAGGTAGAGATTGATCAACTTCTGACTTGCTTGAAGCATCTGCGCGAGAGGAAGACGGCCGGATAGACCATTTTCCCTGAAGGTGTAAGCAAGGGGAACGGCTCCTGTGGGCGTTTTCCTCAATAAAAACGCCACGGAACACCCGCTTCCGTACACCCATCATCAGGGAAAATGGTCTAGGCGCGGACAAGATCGATCTTCCGGCTTCGCCGCAAGGCACGCGAGGCCAGGACTCGTCGTTCGGTCTTCTGTGGCGGCTGCTCATCGGAGGCTCTTTCCGTTCTGGATGTCCTTTGTCTTGCGTCGCTGCGGTGCGAGCAGCCATGCTCAGGCCGGACGCGGACGTGGTCCACTTGCAGGCAGGGCTCCATCGCCTGCTGCTCCTCTCACATTTGGCGCGAGGACAGGAGCGGGACGTTCTGAGCTGCGCTCAGCGTGCGTTCCGGTTGGAGTATTCTTGCAAGGGGATCCTCGATCGAGGAGTTCATTCCAGGAGAAGCTACATGACGAAGACGTCTTCCCGTTGCACGGCAAGCCTTTTTACGACTCTCTTGTCTCGCTCCACAGGAGCGGCGACTGCGCTCATCGTTCTTGGGGCGCTCGTCTCCTTTGCCGGGGGGCAAGCTGCTTCGTCTGGGCTCACTGCTTCGTCTGGGCAAACTGCCAGCGTGGATCCAATCCTGGGGACCGGCGAGGGTCCGGGAGGTGGCATCAATCTATTTCCCGGCGCCACCACGCCCTTTGGCATGGTGCAGCTCAGCCCTGACACCCAGGATCATGGTTATGGTTACCACTACAGCGACCCCTTCATCGGTGGGTTCAGCATGACCCACATGAGCGGCGTGGGATGCGCCAACGAAGGCGACGTCTTCTTTACGGCGACCACCGGGCCCATCCACACCACACGCGAGGGTTTTTCTTCGCCGTACTCGCACGCCATGGAGAGCGCCAGTCCGGGCTACTACCAAGTGCGCCTGCTGGAGTGGAACATCCATGCCGAGCTGAGCGCCACCGATCACACCGGGATGGCTCGATTCACCTTTCCCGCAGGACAGCCGGCGAACATCCTGCTGCCGATCAGCCACTCGGAGAGGAACGTTATCGGCGCCTCCGTGCGGATCGTGGGCGACAGGCAGATTGAGGGTTACGTGGAAGACCAGGCGTTTTGCGGCAATTTGCAGAGCTACAAGGTCTACTTCGTCATGACCTTCAGCAAGCCGTTTGCCTCCTACGGAACCTGGACCGGGAAGAAGTACGGAGGCCCGGGCAGCATCGCCGCAGGCAGCCGCACGGCGCAGCAGTCCGTGCATCAGGGATGGATCGGGGCCTACACAAGCTGGCCGGCCGCGCCCCGCGCGCAGACGGTCACGGTGAAGATCGCCATCTCCTATGTTGACCCTGCCGGCGCGGAGAACAACCTGAAGGCCGAAGCGGCCGGCAAGAACTTTGCAACCATCCGCAGCCAGGCGGAGGCAGCGTGGAACCGGGAGCTGAGCACCATTGACATCTCTGGAGGAACCAAGGCGCAGCGCACGGTCTTCTATACGGCGCTCTATCACTCCCTGCTGATGCCCAGCCTGTTCAGCGATGCGGATGGCCGCTACCTGGGCTTCGACGGTCAGATCCACACGGCTCCTCCAGGCCATGCAATCTACGCCAACTACTCCGGCTGGGATATCTACCGCAGCCAGATGCCGCTGCTGGCGATGATCGAGCCGCGGCGCATGGAAGACATGGCGCAGTCCGTGGTGCTGATGTACCAACAGGGCGGCTGGATAGGGCGCTGGCCGCAGACGAATCTCTATACCAACATCATGGCGGGTAGTCCGTTGAGCGTGGCGCTGGCCACGGCCTGGCTGGATGGACTGCACGGCTTTGACATGAAGGCCGGCTGGGAGGGCATGTTCAAAGACGCTACCGAGGCTCCGGCGCCCGGCCATCCCTACGCCGGCGAGCAGGGCATCGACTGGATCAACAAGCTCCACTACGCACCGGATGACAAGGTGGGCTACGGCTCCGTTTCGCAGCTTCAAGAGGACGCTATCGCCTACGCCTCGCTGTATCGCTTGGCGAAGGATCTGGGCAAAACCGCCGACGCCAGGACGCTCTACGACCGCGCGCTTTACTATCGCAACGTCTTCGATAGCGCCGATGGCTTCTTCCGCCCGCGCAAGGCCGATGGCGGCTGGGTGAAGAACTTTGATCCCGCGCAGGATGGTCACGGATTCATCGAAGGCAGCGGCTGGCATTATCAGTGGCTGGAGCCTGCCGATGTGGCCTGGGTGGTGAAAGCGATGGGCCCGGAGGTCTTCAATCAGCGTCTGAAGGAGTTCTTCAACTATCCGGTCCCGGACTGGTACGGCAAGTACTACAACCCGTATAACGAGACCGATCTCGAAGCTCCGTTCCTGTTCAACTTCTCTGGCCGCCCGTGGGAGACGCAGCGGGTGG
>JAKART010000003.1:21529-22754 GCA_021819255.1 Acidobacteriota bacterium | reverse complement strand
CCGATCTTTATCTCTGGACCCCCGGCTACTGGGCCTGGGGGCCGTATGGCTACTACTGGGTTCCCGGCCTGTGGGTGATGCCACCCTACTACGGAGCGCTGTGGACACCTCCCTACTGGGGTTTCATGAACGGCTTCTATGGCTTCTTTCCCGGCTACTGGGGGCCTTATGTGGGCTTCTACGGGGGCATTGACTATGGTTTTGGCTATATCGGCATCGGCTTCTTCGGCGGCTATTGGCAAGGTGATCGCTTCTTCTACAACAGCGAGGTGACCAATGTGGGCCGGGGCGGGTACAGCTACCGTCGCGCTGTGTTTTACAACGGCAGGCAGTACGCCGCGCAGCCCGTGAACCGGGTGAGCTACAACGGCGGCCCGGGAGGTATCAACGCGCGCCCCCGTCCCACAGAGATGGCCGCGGCACGCTTTGCCCGCAACGGGCCCGTGCCTGCGCAGCGTCAGGCGCAAAGCTTCGCCGCCCGCAACTCCGGGCAGCTCTACTCCCGCAATCGCGGCCGTCCGGCGGAGACTGCGCTCTCCCGCACGGTCCCGTCCGGCCAGACGCCTGGCTCCGCTCCAGGCGGCGTTCACCGGCAACAGCCGAGCTTCTCCCGGCAGCGGGGCGGCAGCGGGTCTGCCGGTCAGCAACAGCGTGGCCAGGGACGCAACATGGCCGGGCAGAGCTTCAACCCCTCCGCGTCGCGCTTCGCCTCCGGACAACGCGGTTCAGCTCCCGCCCAGTCCAGCTATGGCCGCTCCGGGGGGCAACGGGGCAGCTTCTCCCCGTCCAGCGGGTATCGCGCCGGGACCGTAGCGCGCAGCGCCTCGGCGGCGCGCCCCGGCCTGCAGTCTCGCAGCTCTTTCTCCAGCCGTGCTCAACCACAACGGGCGCAGGCCCCACGCATGGCGTTCCGTTCCGCGCCTGCGCCTCGTGCTCCTGCAGGGCGTCCTCGCTGAGCCCTCTTCAAGCGGGCAAGCCTCGGTGCGGGCGAGCCTTGCGCGCCTCCAACTCTCGGGCTCAGCCGGCCGCCATCTGCACCAGCAGCACCGCGTTCAGCGCCAGAATGATCCCGGCCACCGTCCAGCCGGCGAACCTCAAGCCCGGCACGCTCTTGAACTCGCCCATCACCTCCGCCCGGCTGGTCAGCAGCAGCAGCGGAATCATCGCCGCGGGCAGGGTAAAGCTGAGCAATACCTGCGAGTCATTCAGGATCTTCAACGGGTCG
>JAKART010000003.1:0-21519 GCA_021819255.1 Acidobacteriota bacterium | reverse complement strand
CCTGGCCGGCCATCACGCCCACCGTGGAACTGGAGAGCCCGGAACAGAGCAGGGCCACGGCGAAGACCACGGCCGCGCCTGGTCCCAGCAGCGGCCCCAGGGTATGAAACGCATCCTGAATCGTCGGATAGTAATCGGGTCCGCGAAACATCACCACCGCGGCCATCACGATCATGGCGGAGTTGATCAGCCACGCCCCGTTCATGGCCACAAAGACGTCGATCAGCTCGAACTTCAAAAACTTGCGCAGGATACCCTTGCGCGCGCGCTTGTCCGCGGGCTGCGCCTCCTGCAGCCGCGGCTGCACCAGCGCCGAGTGCAGATAGATCACATGCGGCATCACCGTGGCGCCCAGCATGCCCACCGCCGCAAAGACGCTGCCCCGCAGCGCGGTCTGGCTGTGCATGTCGAACGTCGGCAGTATCGCGGCCACAAACGCCCGATGCCAGGCCGGATGCACCAGAAAGACCTCGAACCCGTAGCACAGCCCAATCGCACCAACAAAGAACATGATGCCGCGCTCCAGCCACTGGAATCCAAGCAGGTCCAGCGCCAGAATGGCAAACACCGCCAAGGTGGCCACCAGCGCCGACGCAACCATGGAGCCGGTGAGCGAGAGCCCCCGCGCCATCAGCGCCGGTCCCATCAACAGATCCAGGCCGAGCGCGGCGCCCAGGAACTCGGCCAGGTCCGTGGCCACGGCGGAGATCTCCGCGCAGATCCAAAGGAAAAGGTTGACGCGCCGCGAGAAGTGGCTGCGGATGTTCTGCGGCAGCGTCCGTCCGGTAACGATTCCCAGCTTGGCCGCCAGGTACTGGACCAGAATCGCCATCACATTGGACCACAACAGCACCCAAAGCAGCCGATAACCAAACTGGCTGCCGCCCAGAATGTTGGTGGAGAAGTTGCCCGGATCGATGTAGGCCACGGAGGCCACGAAGGCCGGCCCGAAGTAGACCCACACCCGGTCGCTGCGGAAACCCGTCCGGCCCTGTGCCCCGATTCCTTCCGTTCCAGACAGCCCTGTCGCTGCCGCAGCCGGCGAGAGAGATCCCTCGCGCTCGGCGCCGGTGCTGTGGAAAGGCTCTCTGGTCATCTGTGTCCAGTATAGTAGCCGCTGCGCTCCCGGCTGAATGCGGTGTGAGGCAACTGGCCTGACGGATTACCCCGCGCCGCCAACCAGCCGCTCGGCGATGATGGCGATTCCGGCCGCTTCGGCTGCGGCCACCATCGCCTCCCGGTCAAAGAGCAGGGTTCGTCCCGCTTCCACGCACAGACACGTCGCTCCCGCGGAGCGCATGGCGGCGATGGTGGGCACGCCCGCCACGGGCACATCAAAGCGCATGTCCTGGTTCGGCTTGGCTACCTTGACCACGGTGAGCCGCCGGTCGAGCGGGTTCGCGTCCGTTCCGCTTTCAGTCAACTGCCTTGCCGTACTCTCCTGGGCCGGCGGATCGGAGTGGTCCGGTTCGCTCAGACTGCGAAGAATCTCTCCTGCGCGGGCGATGGTGGCGTCGGTGCCCTCCATGGCCTCCACGGCGACGCAGGCTCCGGCGGCGATCACCACGGTCTGTCCCAGATCAAATCCGGCCAGGGCGCGAGCCACGGTCAGCCCGTAGGCGATATCGGCCCGTTCCGATGGAGTGGGAGCGCGTTTGGTCAGCGCTCCCTCTGTGGCCAGCATGGGTTCCAGATAAGCGGTGGAGGAGATGAGATGGATTCCCTCGTCTTCCAGCACCTTGGCCACCGCGCCCAGCAGCATGTCCGTATTGCGCGTGCGCAGATGCAGCAGCAGTTTGGCCAGCCGCCAGTCCGGCCGGATGCTGGAGAAGATCTGCTTATGCTTCACCTGCCCGGCCATCACGGCGCGGCGCACGCCCTCACGATGAAAAGTTTCAATCAGCCGGGAGAGTTCGCCCAGCGAGAGCCAGTGCACGCGCACCGCCTCCGGCTCGCGCGCAGCGCGCTGGTTCATCTCCTCGTCCGTCTCTTCCTTGATCGCCGCTACCACCACCCGCAGGCCGTTTGCCCGCGCCGCTTCCAGCAGAAGAAACGGGAATCGTCCGTTGCCCGCGATCAGCCCCAGCGGCTCTCCAGCGTCCGGCATCATTACCGGATCGCTCCACGCTGGCTGGCCTCAACAAACTCCGCCAGATAGCGCACATGCTCTCCGCCGCCCTGGGCCAGCATCTGGTGGATGACCTCCAGCGCCTGGGTGGCGTTCCGTTTGCCCCCGATCAGAGCCCGCATGGCCGTGCCCAGTTCGCGCAACTGCTCCGCGGTAAAGCCGCGCCGCTGCAGACCTACCTTGTTCAACCCGTACGCATGGTTGTTCCGCTCCGCGCAGGTCAACGAGTACGGCAGAACGTCCTGGGTAATGGTGGTGCCCCCGCCGATAAAGCTGTATCTGCCGATACGGCAGAACTGATGCACCGGACAGAGCGCGCCCACGGTGGCAAAGTCCTCCACCACCACATGGCCGGCCAAAGTCGCCGCATTGGCCAGAATGCAGCCGTTCCCAATCGACGAATCATGGCCCACATGCACGTAGGCCATGATGAGACAACCGGAGCCGAGCCGGGTGATGCCGCTGCCGGCGGCGGTTCCCCGGGAGATCGTCACATACTCGCGAATGATATTGTCGTCGCCGAAGGCGGCTCCGGTGGGCTCGCCGGCGTACTTCAGATCCTGTGGGGCAACTCCAAGGCAGGCGAAGGGATAGATCTTGTTGCGCGCGCCAAAGGTGGTGTGGCCGTCCAGCACGACGTGCGATACCAGCTCGCACGCCTCCCCCAGCACCACGTGCGGTCCCACAGTGCAATACGGCCCCACTGTGCAACTTTCGGGGATCACAGCGCCTGGGGAGACGATCGCGGTGGGATGAATGCTCACCTTGCTTCCACCTCGGCGGCTGCCTCCGCAGCCGACTTCTGATTGCCGCGCGGCACCAGCATGCACATGATGGTCGCCTCGCAGGCCACGGCTCCGTCCACGGTGGCTTTGCCGCTCAGCTTGACGGCGGTGCGCCGCCAGTTCAGCACCGTCACCTCGATGCGAAGCTGGTCGCCCGGCACCACCGCGCGGCGAAACCGGGCCGCCTCGATGCCGGTAAAGACCATCAGCTTGTTGTCGCGGTCGGGAATCTCGGTCAGCAGCAGCGCCCCTCCGGCCTGCGCAATGGCTTCCACAATCAGCACGCCGGGCATGATCGGATAGTCCGGGAAGTGGCCGGTGAAGTGCGGCTCATTGGCCGTCACGTTCTTGAGCGCGACAATCCGCTTCTTGCGCTCCATCTCCAGCACGCGATCGATCAGCAGGAGCGGGTAGCGATGGGGCAGGATGGACATGATCTCGACGATGTCCAGGGACGTCTTCTCCGTGCGTTCCGCATTCGAGTCCTGACTCGAGTCAGAGGGGGATGCGGAGGAACCGTTTGCCTGGGCCGGCTTGTCCGGGGGCGTCAGCGTGGAATGGCTCATAGCGAGGCCCAGAATATCACCCGCGCCGTCCGCTCGCTCTCCCGGCGCTCCCTCTGCCGTTTCAGCAGGCAGAGTTGCGTCTCCGCAGTCAGCCGGTATCCAGCGTTTGGCGTAGATCCGCGAAGGCGGTTAATCTAAAGGCGGCATGAGCGATCTTGATTACTTCGCCCTCTTCTCCCTTCCGCAGCACCTGCACATCGATCTTGCGGCTCTGGAAAAGACCTTCTACGCGCAATCCCGGAAACTCCATCCGGACCGCTTCGCTGCGCGCCCCGCGGAGGAGCAGCAGGCCGCGCTCTCCGCCAGCTCCCGGCTCAACGACGCCTACCGTACCCTGCGCGATCCCATCCTGCGTACCGAGTACCTGCTGAGCCTGCAAGGTATCCAGCTTCAGGAGCAATCCCGCGCCGCCACCGACGCCGCTCGCGCCACCGGCGCAGAGAAGAAGCAGGTCGCCCCGCCCGACCTCCTCGAAGAGGCCTTCGAGCTCAACATGGCCCTGGAAGAACTCAAGATGAGCGGCGACGATCCCGACGCCCGTGCCCAGCTCGAATCCTCCCGTACCAGGTTCACCGCCATGCTCGAAGAGTGCGGACAGAAATTGGAGGCGCTTTGGACCGCCTGGGACAACGCCCAGGCCGCTGCCGACCAGGCCGCCCGGCAAGCCAGCACGCAGGCCATGGTGGATCTGCTCAACCGCCGCAGCTACATCCGCAACCTGGTGCGCGACGTCAACGCCGCCCTGGAGTCAACAGCCGCGCAAGCCGCTCCAGAGCGCTGAAGAAAGCCTCCGCAAGGGCAGAGTGACTCCGGCGCTCTGAAGTGGCCGATTTCGGCGGTTGTTCTGGCCACCCGCGGACAGAGCGAGCTTCCGGCCCGGACCTCGATCTCGCCCTTAACCCGAGGCCGCTCGGCGGAAGAGACGGGTGTCGTACGTGTGTCTTTCAGATTGGATGATGCGCAGCTTGCCGGCATCGGGATGCCGAGGATTCAAAACCCAATTCCAGGTCTCGGGCATGATCGCGGAGGGTACGCGAAGCAGTGGCGTTCGTCTTCCGGCAAGCCACGCATCTCCACGTGCCTGAGTTTCGAGCTCATTGCCCATCCAGCCGGGGGGGAGTGAAGCCGGCTCAACCGTCTCGAAGGGCAGGTTGTCGCCCACTTCAATC
This sequence comes from Acidobacteriota bacterium, assembly GCA_021819255.1. Classification (GTDB taxonomy): domain Bacteria; phylum Acidobacteriota; class Terriglobia; order Terriglobales; family Acidobacteriaceae; genus Granulicella. The sequence goes on along the minus strand of JAKART010000003.1, from coordinate 16,871 downwards.
TTCAGAAGTTGATAGCGATCCGGACGATGGTCCTCATCTGTTTCGAGATGAACGAAAACTTCCAGAAGGGCGGACGAAGGGCTTTCCGCTAAATAGACCACCGGCTGGCCGGCGGTGTGCCAGCGTGCCGGAGCGTAGAGGCCGCCAACTCCCAGCAGATCCGCATAGTTGCTGATCCGCCACAGGATCATCAGGCGAACATGCCTTCATCGAGTTGGATCAGCATCTGCTCAACCAGTCTCGCGCCGGCTTCCGTCTGAAGCATCTCCATCGGCGTCTCACCATGGAAACGTTTCTTCGCCCTCCGCATCCATGAGAAGGCTTTTTCACGGTTGGCGAAGACACCCTCGGCCAGTGCCAGTGCACGCGCTGCTCGGACCGCCTTATCCGACTCGTCCGGCGTCAGAACTTCCTCGATCCCTTTGTTGCGCCGCTCTGTACGGTGGCGAAAGGTGCGGTCGGGAATCACGATCAAGTGGAACTCGTCCTTGGTCATGCCATGCGAGAGAAGCACGGACTGCACCGTGAGCGGAAGACCCTTGCGGACGATCTGAGCCAAATCGAACTCGCTTCCAAACTTCTCTCCCAGCCACTCTGCAATCTTTTGTACTTGAGCCGCCATGCGCCCGAGCTCCTCTTTTGCCATTATGCCACAAAACCAACGGCAAATTGGCAGAAATCTCCCGTGGAGACTGGCTCGTCCGTCTTCTGCCATGCGATTGGCCTGCACGAGTCGGCGGAAGTTCAAGCCGAAACCCGTGTCTGGGAGGAGAGGAAAAGCAACGCTCGACTCAAGTCGACCGAAGGCCCAGATTCCCGGCCCAGGCAGAGGATTCCGCGAGAATACGGTCTCGCGCCGCAACCCGGTGCGCGACGTCAACGCCGCCCTTGAGTCAACAGCCGCAACAGCCGCAACAGTCGCACAAGCCGCACAAGCCCCGTAAGCCGCGCCTGCCGCGCCAAAGGGATCATGGCATCTCCCACGCGGAAATCCCCCGCCGTCTCTCCTCGCTCAGCGCCTCGCACTCGCCCGCACCACGGCTGCAGGGCGCAGCACCGTCTCCGGCGGACGCAACCGGCCGCCTGGGTCACACCTGAACCCCTTTGTGTCCTGCCTCCGCAAGCCGCGGGCCATGCTGACTTGCATTATTTACAAGTTCGCACGCCGAGGATGCCATATAAGGGACAGAAGGCGACAAAGGCAGTCAGAAGCGGAACGACTCCGATCAAGCCCGCCCAGCGAATCGGGCCATGCAATAGAGCGATCAGAGAAAAGAGCCCAAGTGCAACGACGATTCTGACGCCACGATCAACGGAACCAACATTTCTCTTCACGGAAAATCCCTCCTGGAATAAAGGCTATCGCGGAGCCCTCTTCCTGTCGGCAACCAAAGTCGCAACGCCTGCTGTTGCGCTGCGACTTCGCGTAAAGCCTGACGATTGATTATCGTCACCAATCCGCGTTCCAGAGCAATCCAACCCTGCTCTTCGAACCGGCCAAGCAACCGCGTGAGGAGGACCCGCACGCTACCCAGTTCATCCGCCATCCGCTGACGTGTTGCGGAGAGTTCTCGGAGCCTGTCCCGCGCTGCTTCAGCCACGGTCCGGCCATCCCCGACCCCGCTCCTTCACATCCCGCCTTCCGCCGGTCGCTGTGGAGCCGCCATCCTCGCCAGGTTGCAGCAGGGCGGTCTTCCCTCTTCCTTCCAGCGAGTGGCCGCGTCACCGGCCCCGCGCCGCATCCGGAACCGCACAAAAGCCATCGGATGGAGGAGAATAGTCTTTGGAGAAATCTCCGTCTCTATAGCCCAGGAAAACAGAGGAAGCCGTGGTCGAAGCCCCCCAGAACTCCGCCTTGTCATCCAGCGCGCCAGCCGTGCCGGCCGAGCCTCAGGATGCCGCTTCAACGGCTGCGCTCGCCACCGAACCAGCCGACGCCCGGGTAGTCGGCATCGACCTTGGCACCACCAACTCTCTGGTCGCCTACCTGCAGGGCGACACCCCCACCGTGATCCCCGGCGAAGATGGAACGCCGATCGTTCCCTCGGTGGTTGCTTTTGATCAGGACACAAAGGATGGCTTTTGCGTAGGCAATGCCGCGCGCAGCGTGCTGCTCAGCAACTCGGCGAATGCCGTCTACTCGGTCAAGCGCCTGATGGGCCGGGACTTGGCCGATGTCCAGCCCGAACTGGCGCACTTTCCCTTCCATCTCGCCGAGGGTCTGCAGCCGGGCGAGGTCCTCAAACTGAACGTGGGCGGTCTTACCCTGACCCCCCCGGAGATCTCCGCCTACATCCTGTTACAGCTCAAGCGCAACGCCGAACGGTTCTTCGGCGCTCCGGTGCGCAAGGCGGTCATCACGGTCCCTGCCTACTTCAACGATGCGCAGCGTCAGGCTACCAAGGACGCCGGCCGCATCGCCGGTCTGGAGGTGTTGCGCCTGGTGAACGAACCCACCGCGGCCGCTCTGGCCTACGGTCTGGACAAGCAGAAGGATGGCATCATCGCCGTCTATGATCTGGGCGGAGGCACCTTTGACATCTCCATCCTCAAACTGCATGACGGCATCTTTGAGGTGATCAGTACGGGAGGAGACACCCATCTGGGCGGGGACGACATCGACAACCTGCTCACTGGCGTGGCTCTCGAAGACATCCGCGGCGACCTGGGCGAGGATGTCTATCAGAGCGTTCTGTCCAGCCCCGAATCCCTTCAGCAGCTCCGCAAGGCGATCATTGAGGCCAAGATCGAGCTGAGCGCCTCGGCCAGCTCCATTCTGTCCATTCCTCTGCCGCCGCTCCGGGAGCGGCCGGCCGGGGTCTATGCCAGAGAGCTTACGCGGAAACAGTTCGAGGATCTCATCGCGCCCATCCTCCGCCGCACCGTCGGCCCGGTGAAGCAGGCGTTGAACGATGCAAAACTCACCCCTGGGGAGATTCAGGAGGTGGTCATGGTGGGTGGTTCGACGCGCATCCCCGCCGTGCGCGCCCTGGTCACCGAACTTTTCGAACTGGATAGCCGCGGCAAGAAGCTCCACACGGAGCTCAACCCGGACGAAGTGGTTGCATTGGGCGCGGCCGTCCAGGCCCGGATTCTCTCTGGGGTCTCCAGCCCGGCCACCAGCGATCTGTTGCTGCTCGACGTCACTCCCTTGTCCCTGGGCATCGAAGCCCTGGGCGGCGTGGTGGCGCGCATCATCCAGCGCAACAGCACCATCCCGGCCTCGGCTACGGAGCACTTCACCACCGGCGTGGACGGCCAGACGAACGTCGCCATCCACGTGCTGCAGGGTGAGCGCGAGTTGGCCAGGGACTGCCGGTCACTGGCCCGCTTTGACCTGAAGGGGATTCCGCCCATGGCCGCCGGCATGCCTCGCATCCAGGTCAAGTTCCTCATCGACGCCAATGGCATCCTGCACGTCAGCGCTTTGGAGCAGCGCAGCGGCAAGCAGGCCGAGGTGGAGGTGAAACCCACCTATGGGCTCACCGACGAGCAGGTGGAGACCATGATCCTGGACTCCTTCGACCATGCGGAGGAAGACATCCGAGCCCGCCAGCTCATCGAGGCCCGCAACGAAGGCCGAACCATCCTGGATGCCCTGCACAAGGCCCGGCAGTCTCCGGTCTGGCAGAAGCTCGCTCCCGATGCTCACGCCGCCATCGAGCTGGCCGCCACCGAGCTCGGCCGCCTGATGCAGGGCAATGATTACCGGGTGATCCGCGACGCCATCCAGACCCTGGACGAACGCACCCATCTCCTCGCCGAGATGATGATGGACTCCGCCGTCACGGGCGCGCTTGGCGGCAAGACCATGACGGCTGCGGGGGAGAGTCTGGGCAGCCTGGGAGAAGCTCCCACCGCCCCGCATCCCTTTGCGCGGGCTGATATCCAATCCAGTAACCCAACGGGTTCGGTCAAGCCGGCCGGGGCGGGGCCCAGTGTGCCGGCAACGGAGAGGCGGACCGGCGGATAAGCAGCAGGGCTGCTTCCTCATTCAATTCGAACTCTTGATCTCCGCCGACCACTGTTGCAGTTCGCTCTCTGTAATATCCGCATAGCCCCCCGGTTCCTTGGTTGCCGTCGAGTTCCAGACCTCGATCTCTGTCGGATGATAGGTGCTGATGCCAAACGGGAGGACCGTTGTCCAGACGACCGTCGGTCCCAACGTCTGAAACTCCAACGGTGATGGCTCCGGTGGCGTAGCTGCCTGTGCAGCGCTATAGAGCGTCTGGAACTCGCTGTAGATCGGTTGCAGATTGTTCCCCAGCGGATCATTCAGATCTTCATTTGCAACCACTGCCCTCGTCCCCAGCGTCTGGCGAAACTGCTCCATCACCTGAAGAGAAAAGCTCGGATCATACTGCTGTGTCTGCATCAACGGCAGCTCGTTGAACGGAAAGTCGATTGGCGTCCGTGTCCACGCCGCATAGTTCGCCGCCGCGTTGGTCAGGCACTGTTCATACTGCGCGTCGGTATAGCCACCCGCAATCAGCGTGGCTGCGTCCTGAAACCCTCCCTGGCCGCTGTTGAACGGCTCACCGCTGAAGGACGAGCAGGACGTAACCGCCACCTCGCCCAGCAGTGGATTGCTGTCATACACCGAAGCCAGATGATTCTGCAGTTGTGTCCATAGCACGCTGTACTGCGCCGTCCAGAAGTCCGGCATGATCAGCTCCGTTCCGGTGTGTTCGTCGATCAGATCCACCGATCCTACCTGTTCCATCACCCACGCCGGCGAGTGCGCGCCGGGAAAAGCCCTTAGCTTGCCCACCACGGGCGTGGAGGGGTACTTCGCGTTGTAGGCCTGGATGTTTTGCAGGGCGTCGTCAATCGCGCTGTCGTCAAACACCCCTGGCTGCGGCTCCAGTTGCGACCACGCAGCCTGAATTACCACCGCCGCGTACACCTCCGGGTGCGTGTTGGCCTCCAGCAGACGATTCTGCGGGAGCGCGCCGGCGCTGGCAGTCCAGTCCATATCGCCCTGGGTAACCAGCCCAATCAGCGTCGGCTTCGCCGCCGGCGTTGTTTGCAGCGTGAAAGCAGCCGTAGCGGTCTGCGCCTGATTCATTGTCAGCGTGCAACTGGTCTCGCTGCCCGCAGCGGCGCAGGCTCCGCTCCAGCCGCTGAAAGAACTTCCCGAGGCCGGAGCCGCGCTCAGCGTGACCGTGCTTCCGGTGGTGAAGAGAGCCGAGCAGGCCGTACCGCAGGAGATCCCTGCGGGACTCGAGCTGACGCTCCCGTCTCCACTGACGTTCACGCTCAGCGTGTGAGTGCTGGGCGGCGGCGTGGTCGTGACCGTGGCAGCTCCTCCGCAGCCTTCCAATCCGAGGGCAAGCACCGCGACAAGGCAGACGCACCCAAGACGCCAATCGATAAAGGATTCAGAAAGGGTGATCGTTGCTAACGGTCTGTTCATTCGATAGCTCCAGGACGAGGCTGATCTGACTCGTGAGGATGAGTCCATCCTTCGCGCTCAAACCGCATCGAGAAGGCTGTGGACAACGATCTTGCGACTGGGCCTTTGAGCCCGATCCGGTGTGCTGCTGATGGCTTCTGAAACCCAAAAATCGCCCAGGAGTTGCGCCGCAGTTGGGGCGCTTCTCCGGGTTGTGGCGCAGATGGAGTTGACGTCACGCCTCCGGGAACTTGCATGGCGATGAAGGACAACACGACCGGCGGAGTTGCAGGCTGGATGCGTCGTGATAGCGCAACAGCTGCGATGTTCCGGGCTCTTCGTTCCGCCTGTGGCGCGGGAATCCGCCTTGCGCGCTGACCGAAGCGCTCGGCCGCAGCGAGGATACAGAGGATTTACGAAGCTGGCGTTCTGGCCTCCAGGCGTCTTTCCATCTTCATGTGAATCGAGTGGCGCGGGCGGAGGGTAATGTGGGGCTCAGGTGCAATCTCCTGGCCGGGAACAAGATGCAGACGCCACTGCTGCGCAATGACGGCCATCAGCAACACGCCTTCGGAGACGGCAAAATGCTCGCCGATGCAGACGCGGGTTCCCGCTCCAAAGGGAAAAAAGGCGAACTTGGGGCGGTTCGCGGCCAGGGGATCCTCCCACCGTTCCGGCACGAAGCTTTCGGGGCTATTCCAGAATCGCGGATCACGGTGCATGGCGTACGGACTCATCAGCAGGGTTGAGCCGGCCGGAACCTCGATGGAGCCTAACCGATAGCCGGTCACGGCTTCACGTCCAATGATCCAGGCTGGTGGATACAGGCGCAGGGCTTCGCGAAAGATCTCTCCGGTATAGCGCAGCTTGAGCACGTCTTCGGGCGCCGGCTGCCGGCCCTGCAGCACTTGTTCGATCTCCTCGTGGAGTTTCTGTTCTACCTCGGGATGCCGTGCCAGCAGATACCAGGTCCAGGTCAGCGCATTGGCTGTAGTCTCGTGGCCGGCGAGAAAGATCGTCAGCGCCTCATCAAGCAGCAGTTCGTCCGACATATAGCCTGTGCCTGTCTCGTCGTCGGATGCCATCAGCAGCGACAGCATGTCGTTGTAGCGATCTGGATGCTCGCGGTGATCTGCGATGATGCGGCTCAACAAGCCTTCAAAGCGCAGGCGTGATCGCCGCGCGCGCAGGCCCGCCCAGCGGCGCAGGAATTGAGATGCCTGAATGAGCGGACTGTTCAACTGGCGAAAGTGGTGCAGCGCTCCGGTCACTGCGGCTCCAATATCTCTTGCTTCATGCAGGACGTCGGCGGTGAAGAGGGTGCGGCCCACGATCCGCAGCGTGAGCTGCATCATCTCCCGGTCCACGGCGATCTCCTGGCCGTCGTTCCAATCCCGGCTGGTTGCGGCGCCCAGCTCCACGATCTCGCGAGCATATTCAACCAGCCGGGCGCTATGGAAGGCAGGCTGCGCCAGCCGCCGCTGACGCCGGTGAAGCTCGCCCTCGCTGGTCAGCAGACCGCTTCCGAACAGAGGCTTGGAGGCGCGCAACCCGGGGCCTTTGATGAAGTTCCAGTCGTGCGTCACCAGAACATCCCGTATAAGGCTGGGATGATTGACAAAAAAGATCTGACGCTTCCCGGCGGCGATCTGAAGGATATCCACGCCGCGGCTTGCGATGCTCCGCAAAAGGGTAAGAGGCGATTTGCGGAATCCTAGGAACTCCTTGATGCCCCGCAACGATTCTGTTCGATATTCCGCCATTCGAAGTTTCACTCCGAGTCGAATTCTATAGAAACACAGCGGTCGAATCTCCTGCTCCCGGCAGGAAGGAGTCAAGCTGAAAAACACTTCTCAGAATCTCCCCAGAACTCATTGCCGGACGGCCCACGTCTCATTCCTTCTTCCTCACCTTGGGTGCCCCACATGGCGCGCCTTTTGAGATGCAGGGCACGCGATATAAAAGGGCGCCCCTTTCTTGTAAGCTGCGGTTGCTGCGCTGAAGCAGACAGCCGAAACCATCAAGAAGGAACACCCAGTACTCAGTGCGGATGAGGAAGCGGAGATTGCGGACATCGACAACGAAGAGCAGCGGTTGAGGTGTGCGCCACTGGTCGAGACCATTTTCCCTGATGATGGGTGTACGGAAGCGGGCGTTCAGTGGCGTTTTCATTGAGGAAAACGCCCACAGGAGTCGTTCCCCTTGCTTACACCTTCAGGGAAAATGGTCGAGCCTCATGCGCGCTCGTGTTTGCTCAGGAGGAGAACAGACCGGGAGGGTGCGTTGCCTGCGCGGTGCGGGTGGGCGAGGCTGTGGCGCGCAGCAGATCCGGAACACTGCGGCTGCGGGTCCGCTGCGGAGGTTTGCCGGTGGCGTCGGGCGAAGACTCTGGCGCGACCGGGACGCCGTTGCAGATGTGGATGGTGCGGCCGGCGACGGCAGGGATGCGTTCGCCGGGGATCAGGATACCCGTGAGGTTGAGCGGATCGGTAGCAGAGAGGGTGAGGCTGCCTTGCTGCGCCAGGGCGCGGCGCAGCGAGCGAACCGCCTCCGGAAGAGCGAACTGCTCGCCAAAGGGCCCGGAGACAAAACGGCCGCCGCGTATCTCGCCACGCGCCTCCAGACGGCGAAGGATGGGCAGAAGGTCACTCCAGCGAGGAGCGTTGGCTTCACGCGTCAGGAGTTCGCGGAAGAGCACGCCGTAACGGCAAAGCAGGATGCGCGCGGCGGCGTCCAGACCGGCGTCCCTGCGGCGCGCTTCGGTGGCGGCGTCGGGCGCAGCGGTGGCCGGCTGAAGAGATACTGGAAACAGAAACCAGCGCCCTGCCGTCGAGCGTGCAGCAGCCCGCTGGCCCAGGCTGCGCGGCTGGCCGGCAGCGCGGCTGGTTCCGGCGGAGGACAGAGAGCGGCGACGAGGGTCTATCATGGCGCGGAGCTGGTCGAAGCCGTCGGCGGAGGCCAGGCCCGCCGCCGCCAGCTCCCAGAGAGCCGTCGTGGTCTGCTGTTTAGTGAGGCCGCTGCGATGCTGCAGATCGATGGCGAAGGAGGCTCCGTGCGCGGAGAGCAGAGAGCGAATCGCCTGTGCCTCGGCAGAGAGCGATTGCGCCAGGATGACCTCATCGACGGACTTCCATGCCAGAATGGAATCCAGCCAGGCCGAGGACTCGCGCAGATAAAAGGTGATTGGCGCCAGCGAGGTCGGAATCACCCGCCTCAGGCCTGAGGGCCGTGAGATGGAGCAGGGGTCCGCTGAGTCTGGCCGCGCGCCCGAGTCAGCCTCCGACCAGGCAGGATGCGGCGAGAGCCGTCCCCAGGCGACGACGCCGGCGAGGCAAAGATTGTCCAGCCACTGCGGCGAGTAGTTGGCCACGCGCGCGGGCAGCAGCGAACGCTCCCACTCGATGGCCGGAGCCTCGAAGCCCTCCAACTGCTCGATGGCGGCCAGCACCGCCTCTTCGCCGGCTGACTGAATCTGGGCTTGCTGCCGGTCGTTGCGCGCGCCCGACGGCTCGCCCAAAGTTGCGTCCAAATCTTCAGTCAGGCGCTGGTCTGGTTGCTGGTCTGGCTGCCGATCTGGCTGCTGATGGCTGCGCTCGCCAAGCTGCCAACGTAGCAACCAATGGAAGAATGCCTCCGGGCTCACCGGCTCGATCTGGCGGCGCAGCGTGCCGAGGGTGAGGCGGTGGATCCGCTGCAGGATGCGGCGCTCGCACCACTGGGTGTCGGGTGTGGCGTCGGGTGAAGAGTTTTCCCGGAAGGGGGAAGGCAGCTCGAAGACCCCGCGCATGGCCAGCCCCTGCATCTCCATGGTGAGCAGCGCCTGCAGAAGGCTCGAGGATTGCAGATGCGTGTGCCTCGCAAGCTGGGCCGCGGTGGTGGGGCCCAGGAGCTGGAGCCAGCCCTGGGTGAGGGTGAGAATCGCGTCTGGAGCAGAGATCTTTGCCGCCGCGGTTTGGCCGCTCTGTTCACCCTCCCGCTTGGGCCACAGCAGGTTCGCTGTAGCGGCGTGCTCTGTGGCCATCCACATGTGCTGGTCGTCGATTGACACCGAGCAGGCGCGGCCCTGCGCTTCCAGGCGGGCGAAGAAGAGCGGCCAGTGCTCCGTGCCTTTGCCTGCCGGAGCTAGTGCGAGGATGGGGAGCGGCAGGCAGACGAGCTGCAGAAGCAGGTCGTGAAGCTCATGCTCGTCGCGCAGGTCCGGCCAGAGCTGGGCGCGGACCTGCGCGATCGCCGCGGGATCGAGGCGGCCGGGCGCCTCCGGGAGTTGAGCAGGGAGGATGCCGCGCGTGCGCACAGCCCGGGTGCGCCGTGCAACGGCATCCTCGGGGTCCAGAAAGGCGTAGGGAAGCGCGTGGAGCAGCTCGTGAGAGAAGACCGAGGGCACGGGCGTATCGACGGCGATGCAGCGGATGCTGCCGTTGCTGATGCCCTGCAGCAGAGCGAGCAGGCCGTCGATGTCCATGGACTCGGTCAGGGTATCCTTCATCACCTCGCGGACCAGGGGATGGTCTGGGATCTCAAGATCGCCCACCAGGTTCTCCGGGCAGGCCGAGGCGTGGGGAAAGACGCTGGCCAGGAGATCGTCAGAGCGGATGCGCTGGATCTGCGGAGCCACGCGCTTGCCCTTCTGCATGCGCAGAAGTTGCAGACTGCGGCCGGCGGCCCAGCGCCAGCGGTTCTTGAACAGCGGCGAGGAGATGCTGGCCTGCTCCAGCAGGCTGCGCGTGGTGAGGGCGGAGAGGAAGTGGAAGACCTCGGCGAGGGGAAAGCTGTGCTGCTCGGCCAGAGAGAGGTTGATGCCGTTATCGGTAGCCGCGGCCTGCAGCTCGAAGTTGAAGCCGCGGCAGAAGCGCTTGCGCAGGGCCAGCCCCCATGCCTTGTTGATGCGGCCACCGAAAGGCGCGTGCAGGATGAGCTGCTGACCGCCTCCCTGGTCAAAGAATCGCTCGGCGATCAGGGTGTTCTTACTGGGCACGGCCCCCAGCACAGTGCGGCCGAAGACGATGTAGGTGATGAGCTGCAGAGCGGCCGAGTTGGAGAGGAAGCACTCGCGCCGCAGCAGAGCGATGGTCTGGGCCAGGGACGGCGGCACGGTGGATGGGCTGAGGCCGATGTGCGAGAGATCAGCCGGGCAAAGATCGCGGGTGAGGCGGTCGAGCTCATTGCGCAGCTCGCTGACGGCGTCGGAGAGCGCCGCGCTGCGCTGCGGAGCCTCACCCTCCCAGAAGGGGATGCTGGGCGGGGCTCCGTGTGCGTCCTCCACCAGCAGCTTGCCGGTGGGGTCCACGCGCTGGATGCGCCAGCTTGTGTTGCCCAGCAGGATCACGTCGCCGGGATGGCTCTCGACGGCGAAGTGTTCATCGACGGTGGCGATCTGGACGTTCTCCGGCTGCAGCAGGACGGTGAAGATCGCGGTGTCCGGAATGGCGCCCCCGTTGGCGATGGCGATGGCGCGCGCGCCGCGGCGGGGATGCAGATGGCCATGCACCTGATTGCGCAGAAGATAGGCTCCGTAGCGGCCACGAGAGCTGACGACGCCGTTGTGCAGCAGGACGAGAAGCTCTTCGAAGTGAGCGCGGGTCAGGTTGCGGTAGGGCCAGGCGCGGCGGATAACGTTGAAAAGCGTCTCTTCCGGCCAGGGCTCGGCTCCCACGGCGGCGACGATCTGCTGCATCAGCACGTCGGCGGGCGCCTCTGGAACCTCCAGCCGGTCGAGTTCGCCGGCTGCCATCTGGCGCAGCAGCGCAGCCTGTTCGAGCAGATCGTCCCGGGTGAGAGCGAAGAAACGGCCCTTGGGGATGGCCCCGCGCCAGTGGCCGGCTCGGCCTACGCGCTGCATGGCCACGGCGATGGAGCGGGTGGATCCGATCTGACAGACCAGATCCACCGTGCCGATATCGATGCCTAACTCCAGCGAAGCGGTGGCCACCAGAACGCGGATCTGGCCGGACTTGAGGCGCTGCTCGGCATCCAGGCGAAGGGTGCGGGAGAGTGAGCCGTGATGCGCCGCGACGGCGTCTTCGCCCAAGCGGTTGGCGAGAGCAAAGCTGATCTTTTCTGCCAGCGCGCGGGTGTTGACGAAGACCAGCGTGCTGCGGTGCTGAGCCGCGAAGGTGGCCAGCTTGGCGTAGATCTCCTCCCACATGGCCGTGGAGGTGATGGAGGAGAGCGGGATACTCGGCGCCTCGATGGCCAGATCCAGGCTGCGCCGCTGGGCTACCTGAACCACGGCTGCAGGCTGGCGCCCATCGTGCGCGCGGTCCACGCCCGTGAGAAAGCAGGCCAGCAGCTCGATGGGGTTCTGGGTTGCGGAGAGGCCGATGCGTTGCGGGCCACTGGTTCGTCCGGTAAAAACAGCGCTGGCTGCAAGGGAGTTTTCACCACAGACCAGAGCATCCAGGCGCTCCAGCGAGAGCGCCAGGTGCGCGCCGCGCTTGTTGCCGGCGACAGCGTGGATCTCATCGACGATGACGGTCCCCACGCAGGTGAGGTTCTGGCGGGAGCGGGCGGCGGTGAGCAGGATGTAGAGCGACTCCGGGGTGGTGACCAGGATGTGCGGAGGGTTCCTGAGCATCGCTGCGCGGTCTTTTGCCAGGGTGTCGCCCGTCCGCACGCCGACGCGGATCTCCAGGCAAAGGTAGCCGCGCTCCATGGCGAGCTGCTGGATTTCGGCCAGCGGGGCCTGGAGGTTCTTCTGGATGTCGTTGGAGAGGGCCTTGAGCGGTGAGATGTAGACGACCTGGGTGCGCGGGTCGAGACGGCCTGCAATGGCGGCGCGCAGCAGCTTGTCGATGGCGACCAGAAAAGCGGAGAGGGTCTTGCCGGAGCCGGTGGGAGCCGAGAGCAACGTGGCCCCACCGCGCAGGATCGTCGGCCAGCCGGCGATCTGGGGTTCGGTGGGGGAACCGAAGCGTTGGACGAACCACTCCTGAACAACCGGATGCGCCCAGGCGAGGGCGCTCTCAGCCGTATTGCGGCAGGGGTCGGGGCAGGGAGATTTGGCCGCCATGAGCCATTGTAGCTCTTCGCAGTTTCTTCGCCACGTGGTGGCTGCGAGAGGCGCATGGCGGACCCCGGAACCGGGGCATAGGTCCAGGCGGAGGGTTGGCTACATGTTGCCTGCGCCCACGTCGGCGGCCCTGGCCTCGGCGCTGTCCTGCGCCAGGTAGCGCTCGATGGTCTCGTCGAGGACGCCGCGAGCGCGCAGGATGAAGTCGATGGCGTCCCGGCCAGCTCCCTGGCCACCGGGGTTGGGGGTGACATAGTGCGCGGCGGCCTTGGCCTCTGGCCGGGCGTTGGCGGAGGCGATGGCCAGACCGACGCTGCGCATCACGGGAAGATCGATGATGTCGTCGCCGACGTAGGCGATCTCCTCCAGGGCGCAGGATTCAGCGGTCATGATGCCCCGAAGAGCCTCGCGCTTGTTGGACTGGCCCTGATAGAGGTGGTCGATCCGAAGGTCGGCTGCACGGATGGCGACCACGCGCGAGTTGCGCTTGGTGATCCAGCCGATCTTCAGCCCGGCCAGGCGGGCGATGGCGACGCCCAGGCCGTCGTGCGCAGAGAAGCTCTTGACCTCGACGGCTCGTGGAATGGCCGGACCGCCGGTCGAGTGGGAGACTTCCATCTCGGGAATAAAGGTGATCTCGCCGTTGGTGAGAACGCCGTCGACGTCGTAGAGCAGCACCTTGATGCGGCGGGCTCGATCTTCCGGGGAAAGCATATCCATGGGCTCATGATACTGAAGTGGGTCAAGAGAGCCCGATGGCCCGCTACCTCAACGGCCAATCACCAGAAGCCGGAAGCTGCCCGGGACCGGGACGCGATCGTGATGATGTGCGGCATGCCCGGCAGGGGTGGGCTCGAAGTCCGCCGTGGCGGCGAAGATGCGGCCGGCGTTGGGGTCAAAGGTGATCGTGCGGGCTCCGGGCTGGGTCTGGAGCGTCTGCTCGACGCGAAATGCTGAGCCGGAGAGCGGGACGCCTGGGGCGAGGCTCTCTTGGATGACGGTCAGCGTTCCGTCGGCCTGGGCGCTTTAGGCCTCTTGCGTCGCGGGGTTGAACAGGGCTCCGTCACAGCCTGCGCCGATGGGCAGGGTGGTGAGGAGCTTTCCTTCTGAAGTGCGCAGAATCACCGTGTTGTGCTTGTCGTTGCCGGCGGCAAAGCCATGGTGTGTGGCGTTATCGATGGCCGCCCCATGAACCGTCCCGGTGGGGATCGTGGTGATGGGTTTCAGCGTGTCCAGGTAGTAGACGTGAAGCGCGCCGGTGGGACCGGAGCGGGCGATGTAGAGTTCGCGGGTCGAGGCGTTGGCGGCCAGATAGTCCCAGCCTCCCTGGCCGCCCAGTTTGTGAATCGAGAGAATTCGATAGGGGGCTTAAGCTTCGCCGGACATGGCTGGGCCGCCTTGGGATTGGGCCGGGAGAGCGCAGGCCATGGTGGATGCCAGGCCGATCCCTGCAAGGAGACACCGCAGCGCAGAGGGTGGAGAGGATAGACCATTTTCCCTGAAGGTGTAAGCAAGGGGAACGACTCCTGTGGGCGTTTTCCTCAATGAAAACGCCACTGAACGCGCGCTTCCGTACACCCATCATCAGGGAAAATGGTCTAGAAGCTGATGCAGAGGCGATAGAAACTGATAGAGAAGGTCGTCTGATTTTATGCCCGTTTTCCTGCCACGAAGGATACGACTGGAAGCTTGCGCCAAAATCAACAATCGGATGAAAATGAGATGGCAAAGTTGGAGCGCGTCATGCGGGCGCCGGCGGTCCCGGGCTGCTGCGAGGTCGGCAGGCGGCGCTGAGACCGCAGCGATGAGTAGGAAGTTGGGTCCGTAGGGATCTTGGCACACGGCCGAGGATGCCAAGAGGGGTCTGGCAGGCACGGTCGAGGAAAGGGTTGAGCCGGCTCCATCCTTAGCTTCTCCGCAGGGAGCTTGCCGGCGCGGGAGCGCAGCAAATCGCATTGCCGATTCATCGCAGGCGAAGATGCCGGCTGGGGAGGGCACCATGAGAACGGAAGATCGCGGTCAGCATCGAACCGGCGATGGAAGCTCGCGCTGGCCAAGCTGGGTTCAGTATCTGTTTGTGGCGTTCCTGACCTTGTTGTTTTTCAGCCTGGCGTTGAGCATGGCCAGGCACCACTTTCTGCGTGGCAGCCATTGGGAACAGAGCCCGGTGACGAGCCGGTAGCCCTGTCTTTCTCTCCGCATCCAGAATGGGTTCATGAGGATGGTTTGCCGGGCGAAGAGACCCGGCGGAGGGATGTTCCTCAGTGGCGGAAGGCGGCGAAGGGGTTGGATTGGCCCCAGATGAGCCGGATGAGCGGATAGTTCCCAGGCCGATCCCAGCGCGGCCCGCAGGGTTCAGGGTGGGCTTCAATGTGGAACCCGCCGAGAAGATTGAGGATCGCCTCCTCGCTGAGGCCGCGCTCGCGCAAGGTGCGGATCTCCCCCCGAAGGACGGAGTCGGGCAGAGAGACGGCGCCAAGCTGATCTTGCGTTGGGAGTTCGGGAGCCGCAGGGAGATGCGAAGGATGAGTCATTCGGTAGAAACCTCAGGAACCGCAACGTGGGACAACTGCCGCGCGAGATAGCTGCGTGGTTCGAACCTTTCGCCCCAGGATCGAGATGGGCTGGCTGGAGCGCGGAAGCCGAGCGGGTTGGATCGGATGAGCCCCGGTCGCCCCGGGGGTCCTTAACCGCTCCGCCCTCTCACCAGGACTTAATCGTATTCAAGGCGCGCAGAATCAAGCATGGTTCCCGGAACTTAATCGGCCCAGTCACCTGAAACGTCAATACCTGTTTTGGTTACAAAGGATCTCTCACGCGGAGAATCGGCGCGCGGCTGTGACGCCAGTCTCTACGGGCAGAGCCGGAGCCTGTTGCCGGGAACTCAGCGTCCGATACGTTCCATCAGACCTCGGTCCACGGAGGGCAGGCCCTGGAACCATTCGGCTTCCGCGCCTGGCTGGGGCAGCATGTGGCCGAACTCGATCATCTGGTAGCAGGGGATCTCCACAAGGCTGGCCCAGATGGCATTATGGGCCGCACCGGCGGCCAGCGCGAGCGCGTTGGTGAGTTGAACCAGGAGCTCCTGGCGCTGCTCCGGGCTACGCCCGGCGCGGATCTTCCCCTGCACGTAAATCAGATCGTGCTGCAGCGGCTTGCCGCCTACAAAATGGCTTCCGGGGGGAAGATCATGGAACAGCACCTGGGTAAAGTAGGCCTGGGCTCCGGTGACAGACTTGTGGATGCGCGTGATCTCCTGGGCGATCAACGTCTTCTGGCGCGGGGTGAGGCGTCCGGCCTCCGTGGTGACCGTGTACGTCGGCATGGAAGCGAGACCTCCGGCAGAGAATTCTGAGGTTGAACTTCTTAATGTACACGATGGTGCTCCCTGAGCGATGGCGTTCGGGTCAAGCTTCAGGCTGCATCCCAGGCGGCTGGGGGGCGGCCGGCGGCGGCAGGAGAGAAGTCGTTGTCGGAAGCGGTCTCTTTGCGGCCGCATTCCGTCCAAGCCGGAGTGCAGAAGTCCCGACGAAGGAGATGCCGGCGGCCTTTTGCCGAGAGAACGTGCCGCTCGCAGATCCTTGCGTCGGGTAAAGACGTTTTGTTCACGCGGGAGATGCCGCCGCGAAGCGGGATTGGGTGGCGATCCTGGGCGTAACGGCCAAAGCCGATGGCCCGCTCTATTCGAGCACGGCCTGCTGGATCGGATTGGTGAGCGTGCCGATGCCTTCGATGGTGATGGTCACGGTATCCCCATGGCGCATGAAGAGGGGCGGCTCACGCTTGAAGCCGACGCCGCCGGGGGTTCCTGTGGCGATGACGTCGCCAGGGACGAGCTCGGTGAAGGCGGTGATGTAGGCCAGGATACGAGGGATGGAAAAGATCATGTCGCCCAGATGGCCAGACTGCACCAACTCTCCGTTCAGGTGGGTCTGAATGGCCTTGCCGGGGAGATCTCCAGCCTCTTCCGGGGTGAGCATCTCCGGGCCAAAGCCGGCGGTGCGGGGAAAGTTCTTGCCCGGCGTGTACTGGCTGTTGTGAAGCTGCCAGTCGCGGACGGAACCGTCGTTGAGCAGGGAGTATCCGGCCACCAGGTCCATGGCCCGGTCTTCAGGTACGTGGCGTCCGGGCTTGCCGATGATGACCGCCAGCTCGCCTTCAAAGTCGAAGGAGGAGGAGTTGGAGGGCAGCATCATGGGGGAGTTGTGGCCGGTGAGCGTATCGGCCCAGCGGGTAAAGAGCGTGGGATGGCTGGCGACGGGGCGTTGCGTCTCCAGGCGATGTTCCTCGTAGTTCAAGCCCACGCAGATGATTTTGGCGGGATTGGGAAGGACGGGGAGATAGGTGAACTCTCCGCCGGCGTAGTCGGTAGAGGTGGGGGCGGGCAGCGGAGCCAGCAGGCCGAGCGACTGGGCGGTCAGCAGAGCGCGAAGGTCGGGGAGGATCGAGCCGACGCGGACTCCAAGA
>JAKART010000229.1 GCA_021819255.1 Acidobacteriota bacterium | reverse complement strand
TGGTGCCCCTCCGAATCGAGCTGGCAACGATTGCGCCGCCTGCACGCCCATACTCCGCCGAGGCTACGCTGGTATCGATCTTGAACTCCTGGGTCGCGTCCACGTTCGGGAAGATGAGAATGGTATTGATCAGGGAGTCGTTGTCATCCAGGCCGTCCAGCAGGTAGTTGTCCGCCTGGGGGCGAAGTCCGTTGACGGAAATCGCCGCTCCGCCGCTCTCATTGTTGCGGAACGTCTCCGAGTTGTTGTTGACCCCGCTAGCCGCGTCGCCATACGCGCCCCGCGTCACGCCCGGAGCCAGAAGGGCCAGTTCGGTGAAGTTGCGGCCATTCAACGGCAGAGCCTCCACCTGGGCTCCGTCCACCACCTCACCAATCGTCGCGTTGGAGGTGTTGACCAGCGGGGCCGCCGAGGTGACCTGGACGGTCTGACTCACCGCCCCGGCGGCGAGCGAAAACTGCAAGGTCTGTGTGGTTGACACCAGGATCGCAAACGTCGAGCTCTGGCTCTGGAACCCTTGCGCCGTGGCCACCGCTTTGTAGTTGCCGCGGGGTATGGCAAAGATCCGGAATTCGCCCGAGCTGTTGCTCTTGCCCTCCAGCTTCAGTCCGGTGTCCACATTGGTCACCGTTACGGCCGCGTTCGGAATCACCGCGCCGGTCGTGTCCGTAATGGTGCCCACGATGCTTCCGTCATCTGACTGCGCGTACGCACCCTTCACGCCTGCCGCCGTGAACAACACCAGCAGTACCGCAAAGAACCAACTCGTGCGGTTCCGGGTGATCCTCTTCAACCTGCTCATAAGATTGCCTCCCTAACGCCCTTCACAGATTGCTTGCCGCGGTTTTGGCCACGGACCTGCTTCAGGTTCGCCGCCTACGTTGCGCAAACCCATCCCCTAAATGCAATCGTCCTCGATCCCTTTGTCGCTCAATTTTTCATCATCCGCTAAGTGCCTGCGGATCAATGACTCTAATCGAACGCATCATCTGGCGTTAAGGTGATACATTCGAGGACGTGAGGTTTTCGATCAAAAATGACGGGCCAGGCAACCAATGCGCGTCTAAGCTTTGGTCTCTACGAGATTGACCTCCAAAGTGGAGAGCTCTGGAAGGCCGGCTTTCGCATCAAGCTTCAAGGACAGCCCTTCAAGGTCTTGGCAACGCTGTTGGAGAGACCGGGTCAGGTGGTCTCTCGAGAGGAGTTGCAGACCCGGCTGTGGGGCAAGGATACTGTGGTTGACTTTGACCACTCTCTGGGCACGGCGATCAACAAGATCCGCGAGGCCCTGGGTGACTCTGCCGATAATCCGCGCTTCATCGAGACGCTGGCCCGTCGAGGCTATCGCTTTATCGCCCCGGTCGGCGTTATCGAACCGGTCTCTGGTCTCTCAGCGGAAGATGCTCACGCCTCGTTGGACGGGAATGGCACAGTTCTTCCATCCCTGCTGCCGGCTCCAGAGATCCAGGAACTCTCTGCCAACGCCCATCCGGCGGACCCGGGACGGCCTGGACCGGGCGCCGATCTGGCTTTCGTAGCGACCGCCGCCGCAACCTCCCGAACGGAAGGAGCGGCTTCCCGCGCCAGTTTCTCTGGCCAGACGTTTTGGATCTCAACAGGTCTATGCGCCTTGGCCGCTCTGGCCGCGGGCTACTACGCGGGCTCCTCGCGCGCCGTCAAAGTTCCGCCGCACATCTCCCAGATCACCCACAACGGACATCTGTCACCCAGCGTGGACAGCATGGAGGATCTGGCTGCATCGGCGACCGACGGCGTGCATCTTTACGCGGCCACCATCGACGGCGGCCACTCCATTCTCTCCTCCGTCTCCATCTCCGGCGGCTTGGTAGAACCGGTCAACATTCCCGCCGAGGTTGCCAGCCCGGCCCTGGGCGATATCTCTCCTGACGGCTCTCGCCTGCTACTGCGCGACCATCTTTCGCCGGAGTCCGAGCAGCCTTTGTGGGTGGTGCCTACCTCCGGCGGCTCCGCCCTCCGCGTGGGCGACGTCCTGGCCCACGACGCCACCTTCATGCCCGACGGGGACGGCATCCTTTACGCCAACGGCAACGACCTCTACCTGACGCACCTCTCCGGTCAGCAGCCCATCCACTATGCTTGGCTGCCTGGCCGGGCCTTCTGGCTGCGTTGGATGCCCGACGGAGGTCTGCTCCGATTCACCATTCTGGATCCCATCACCCACACACTCTCCCTTTGGCAGATCACCCCAAGCGACCACACCCCCAGGCGCATCCTAGCGGATTTCAACCAACTGGCCGGCGAGTGCTGCGGAGTGTGGACCGCCAACGGCCGCTACTTTGTCTTTCAGTCCTCCAAAGGGGGCAGCAACAATCTCTGGGAGATCGCCGGCAGATCCACTTCTCATCCCATCCGCCTGACCGATGGTCCGCTGGACTATGAGAGCCCCATCGCGGCTCGCAGCGGCAACCGCATCTTCTTTATGGGTGCGGATTCCCGGTCTGAGCTGGAGTCAATCTCTCCCGGCGGCGATCTCATCCCGGTGAAGGGTTTTCTCTCCGATGCCGTACGCGTCGAGTACAGCCGCGACGGACACTGGGTGGTCTGGACAGACACCCAGGGCCAGCTATGGCGTGCCCGCTCCGATGGAACGGAACGGATTCAGGTCACCCCCGGGACTCTTTCGGTCTTTCTGGCACGGTGGTCGCCGGACGGTTCGCGTATCGCGGTGATGGCTCGCGAGGCCGGTAAGCCTTGGCAGATCTATATCACCAGCGCCAACGGAGGCAACCTGGTTCCACTGCTGCACGAACAGCGCAATGCGGCCGACCCCTCCTGGACGCCCGATGGCAAGTTCATCGTCTTTGGCAGCACCAACGATACGATGGGCAAAGACAACGCCAACCGCTCCTTGCACATCGTGAACGTTGCCAGCGGCTCAATCGCGGAGATTCCCGGTTCCAGCGGGCTGTTCAGTCCGCGTTGCTCGCCGGATGGCCGGTTCATCGCCGCCCTTTCGCTCGATCAGCGCCAGGTCCGGCTCTATACAGTGGCCACCCACACGTGGACCACCCTGAAGGTGTCCTCCGGCGCAGACCCGATCTGGTCCCCGGACAGCCGCTACCTGTATCTCCACGCCGCGCTGGATCCCGGCCAGCCGATCGACCGAATCTCCATTCCAGACGGCCACGTGGACGAGATCGTTCGCCTGGCCGACTCGCGTGAGCATGACGCCGTGGACTATGTCTTCGGCGGCCTGACTCCGGACAACCGCCCCTTGATCCGGGCCAGAGTCTTCACGGGCAACTTCTACTCCATGGATCTCTCCTAGGCGCTCGCCCCGGCGAGGAGGGCTCACCACGGCTGTTGGCCGGCCGAAGACAGCCCCCCGCCTCCAGCAACGGCGCTGCCCCAGGTTATGTATTCGCGCAACGTATTCATTCCAAGTTTTTTAGCTGTTGAGGTAGAAATGAGCCCTAGGGGATGGCCGCTGCATTGCGAAGATGCCGGTGAGTCTGCGCATTTTAGGACCCATGAGTCTTTCCGTTCCTCTTCGGCCTTCCCGCCGGCCTCTTCGGCGCCTGACCTTACCCATGGCGGCGCTGGCCGGCGCCCTTTCCGCGCCCACGCTCTTGCCGGCTCAGGCTACCGTTGCTGAAACGCATCTGCGATCCGGCATCGAGCTCTCGAGCGACTCCCTGACCCTCCGCATCGATGCCCTGCGCGCCGACGTGCTCCGGATCCGCATGTATCCCATCGGCCATCCGGCCGAGGACGCATCCTGGGCGGTACTGCCCGCCGCCCGCAAGGCGCGCATCGCAGTGACCGTCAAGCCGGATGGCTTTTGCACCAGCGACCTGTGTGTTGCCGTAAGCCCGGACCTGCGTCTGACGATCGCCGACCGGGCCGGTCACATCCTGCAGAGAGACGCGGCCCCGGTGGACTGGACGCCGCACGGATTTACGGTGAGCAAGGCCAAAACCGACGACGATCACTTCTTTGGTCTGGGTGACAAGCCGGGACCGTTGGATCGTCGTGGCCAGGCCTTCGCCCTGTGGAACACGGACAGCTTCGGCTGGCAGGAGTCCACAGACCCCATCTACAAGTCCATCCCCTTCTTCCTGGAGATGCACGCCGGCCGCACGATCGGCGTTCTGCTGGACAACACCTACCGCACCTTCTTCGACTTTGGACGGAAGGACCCAACGCAGTACAGCTTCTCCGCTCCGGTGGGTCCGCTGGACTACTACGTCCTCTACGGCCCGGAGCCCCAGCAGGTGGTGGAGGCCTATGCCTGGCTGACCGGACCGACGCCGCTGCCGCCGCTCTGGGCGCTGGGCTACCAGCAGTCGCGCTACAGCTATACGCCCCGCTCCCAGGTGGAGGCGATCGCCAACCATCTGCGCCGGGACAGGATCCCGGCCGACGGCATCTGGCTGGACATCGACTACCAGGACAGATACCGCCCCTTCACGGTGAATCCGGTCACCTTTCCTGACTTTCCCGGCCTGGTACGGAAGCTGGCGGAGGAGCAGTTCCACACTGTGGTGATCGCCGACCTGCACATCGCCGATGCTCCGCACCAGGGCTACGCCCCCTACGACAGCGGCATCGCCGGCGACGAGTTCGTCAAGCAGGGCGGCAGGAACTACGTGGGCGAGGTCTGGCCCGGCCCCTCGCTCTTTCCTGACTTCACCCAGCGGAGCACCCGCAGGTGGTTTGGCTCGCTCTACAAGCAGTTCGTGGACGACGGCGTGGCCGGCTTCTGGGATGACATGAATGAGCCGGCGGTCTTCACCTATCCAAGCAAG
>JAKART010000228.1 GCA_021819255.1 Acidobacteriota bacterium | reverse complement strand
ATCTTGCCTCCCCGGCTGACCTCGGCCATTGACTTATATATGCGCCGTGGCCGGCCGGCTGGCAGTTCCCGTTGGCTGTTCGTCATCCATCGCGCTCCCATCGGCCAAAGACTGACCGCAGGCGGCATTGGCAGAATCGTAACTCGTCGCGCCGCCCAAGCCGGTTTGGCGGATCGTATCCATGGCCCGCACGTTATCCGCCATTCCGTGGCTACCGCCTTGATCAACCAAGGGGCGTCGATCAAGCAGATCGCGGATCTATTGGGACATCGCAGCATTGACACGACCAGCATTTACGCCAAGGTGGACTTGCGTTCATCGGTCGGGGTAGCTCTTCCATGGCCACGTCTTTTCCGGCGGGAGGTGCGGCCGTGAAAAAGCAAAAGACCATGGTTGCGCTCGTCAAAGAATACCTATCCTATCGTCGATCCTTCGGCCACGAATTGAAGGCAGCAGGATACCTGTTGCTTCAGTTCGCGAAGTTTGCCGATCATGCCCGACATCATGGTCCGTTGACGACGGATCTGATGCTGCAATGGGTCGGCCAGCGTGACGATTATTCGGCAAGATACCGTGCCGAACGACTCGCCGCCGTTCGCAATTTTGCACGACACCTGGCCGCACAGGATGGCCAAAGTGAAATACCCGATCAGCGTTTGTTGGGTTACACCCAGCGTCGGCGGCAGCCGCACATTTATACAGAGGAGCAGTTACACGACCTTCTCATTGGTATCGCCCGGTTGAATCCGACTTATCCGCTACGTCCACACACATACACCGCGCTGTTCGGACTGATCGCCAGCACCGGCCTGCGAATCTCCGAGGCTCTTGCGTTGCAACGCCGCGATGTCGATCTTGATGCCAGTATTCTGTACATCCGGCAGAGCAAATTCCACAAATCGCGGTTGGTGCCCATGCATCCGACTGTAACTCGGGCTTTGCGGTGTTATGCCAAACGCCGCGATGAGGCTCGGGATACGCGATCAGGTACAACGTTTTTCGTCGGTCGAGACGGTTGCTCCCTCTCACATGCCACGGTTCGCATCACCTTCCGGCGTCTTTGTACGTCTCTTGGGCTGCGCAGCAACGGGGTGCTGCCGCGACCGAGGATACATGACCTACGGCACAGTTTTGCCTGTCGACGATTGCTGCAGTGGTATCGCGATGGCGTCGATGTTGCACAGGCCATCGCTTCGCTATCGACATACCTCGGCCACGCCAGGGTAACGGATACCTATTGGTACTTAAGTGGAACGGCCGAACTGTTGGCCATCGCGGGCCAACGCTTTGAACACTTTACACACCCAGAAAGGAGACCCCAACTATGAAAACTTCAATAACACCATCAGCACACGGTACGCACGCCGATTTGCTTGGGCTGGCACTGGAGCGTTACTTTTGTCGCTATCTGATCGACCAGCGGCAGTTAAGCCCCAAGACCATCGCCACCTATCGGGATACATTCAAATTGTTGCTGGAATTCATGGAGCACTCTGCCCGAATTAAACCGGATCACTTGTGCGTGCGCGACCTTGATGCCCCTCGAGTGCTGGCTTTCCTGGATTATCTGGAACACACGCGACGGAATAGTCCACGCAGCCGCAACCTTCGTCTTGCAGTTGTCCGCTCATTTATGCGTCATGCTGCGGCAGTTGATCCGTTGTTACTGTCCGTAGCACAGCGAGTATTGGCGATTCCAATCAAGAGGTTCGAGCGAACGGTGGTTAAACACCTTACCCCGACGCAGATTCTGTCCATATTGAATGCACCGAATACGTCTACGTGGGTAGGCTTCCGGGACCGCGTGCTGCTGACGATTTTGTACAATACCGGTGCTCGCGTCTCCGAGGTCGCAGCTTTGAACGTTGGCGATTTACAGCTTGATATCAGCGGCTCGCTTCATCTGCATGGCAAGGGGCGTAAACAAAGGACCGTCCCGCTGTGGCGAGAGTCGGTCCGGCTCCTGCGCCGCTGGCGGCATCACATTGATCCATCGCCCCAGGCTCCGCTATTGCCCAACGCCCTTGGCGGACGCATCACCCGCTCCGGCATTGAATACCGTCTCCGTGTGGCTCTTAAAAAAGCAGCCGCCATGGATGTCTCGCTGCGCGGATTGCGTGTCTCACCCCACGCCATCCGTCACACCACCGCCATGCACATGCTGCAATCAGGCGTGGACCTGTCCGTGATCGCCATGTGGCTGGGCCACGAGAGCCTCCAGACCACCCATCAATACCTCAATGCGGACTTGGCTTCCAAGAGGCAGGCGCTGGATCACCTCAAAGCCCCGCCGACCAAACGCCCCACGATTCAGCGCCCACAGCGGATCATTCAGTTCCTACAAAGGTTGTAAATTATGCTGAGTGCAAATGCTCGATCTCCCCCTGTTTTACGCGGTCCCGTCCACCAGCTCCGCATAATCATGGACTGCGCATAAGTGTGACATAAAAACACCAAGTTACAAGCCCCGATAGGGACAAGCCTTTCATAAAACAATTAAGAAAATCCAGTTGAAACAAACCACTAAAAGCATCGGATTCATAAAGGGGAGAGAGAGTACCCGCCGCCAACCTTGGCGGCGGGATATCTCCGCCTCCACTACACGGGTAGCACCTCCTGCGGAATCAATTCCGCCGTTGGTGCGTGGCCGGCGGCAGAGCGTTTCCGCTTGCCGGCGGGCTTGCCCGTCCGGTTCGGACCAGATGTCTGATCGGGTTGCGCTTGTTCGCCCCGTGCAATAAACTGGAACCGTTCCACCACCGTTCGCACCTTGCTGCGGGCCTTGCCTTGGTCATCCTGCCAGCGGTCGAGCTTTAAGTGCCCTTCCACCAGAACCGGATCACCTTTTTTGAGATACTGGCCCATAGTCTGGCCCGGCTTCCCATAAGCCGCGCAGTCCATAAACAGCACCTCGTCCCGCATCTGACCGTCGGCGTCCTTCCAGCGCCGATTGACCGCTAATCCGAATTCGCAGACAGTTGCCCCACTGGGCAACGTGCCTGTGCTCGGATCCCGGGTCAGATTGCCCAAGAGAACCACCTTGCTGAAGGAACCCATACAACACCTCCATAAAATAGGAGCCAAAACGTAGAGAGCCTAAAGGCGCGTCGGCCCATCGCCGCCGCATTTTTTTTCACCTCCGGCCTACGCCAGACAGCGAGGCCGCGAGGTGAAAAAAGAATCAAAAGCCCTCTGTTTGAGCCGGGGATGTCCGAGGGAACGGAAAAAAGACATGCCACCGCGCACGTCTGGAACGCAGCAACGCGCAGTGAAGCCGGAGCATGGCAAGCGCAGCGGTGGCTTTTTGTAGTGGACTTCGGACCGGGACCACGGCGATTTCCTGATTGGACTCCAATTCGTCCGCGATATTTACATTATATTGGTACTTGCGTGTTACTACCGATATACCGTAACATGGCATCATGAGTAGTACAAAAATTATTCAGGTTGTTAATCTGGCACGTCGGCAGGGATTGCTGCGTCCTCGTGATCTGGAGGCCAAAGGCATTGCAAGACAATACCTTGTGCTGGCAATGCGACAGGGCCTCATCGAACGTTTGGCCCGTGGTCTTTACCACATGCCCGGTGTCATTACGTCCGAACATCAATCCCTCAGCCAAGTCTGTAAGAAAACGCCAGCCGGGGTGGTATGCCTGCTCTCCGCGTTGCGATTTCATGATCTAACCACGCAGAACCCGTTTGAAGTTTGGCTTGCGATTGACCAGAAAGCGAACTCGCCGCGCATGGATACCGTGGCGCTACGTATCATTCGCTTCTCCGGTGCAGCGCTCACACAGGGAGTGGAAACGCACAAGATTCATGGCGTGCCGGTGAGAGTCTACGGCATCGCCAAAACAGTGGCGGACTGCTTCAAGTGCCGAAACAAGATTGGGTTGAATGTAGCCATTGAGGCCCTGCGGGATTGCGTGCAACAGCGAAAGGCGAGTGTTGACGAATTGGTCCATTACGCCCGCATTTGTCGGGTGGAACGCGTGATGAGTCCTTACCTGGAGGTCATGTTGTGACCGACAAGCTCCATGATCCCATTGCGCACAGCGTTCATGATCGACTGTTGCATCTCGCGACGACGCGAAAAGAAGACTTCAATGCCATCCTGGTGCGTTACGGCAATGAGCGACTCTTGTACCGGCTAAGCCGTACAAGACACGGCAAGCAGTTTATCCTGAAAGGGGCGGCGCTTTTTGTGCTATGGCTGGGGCGTATTCACCGGCCAACACGCGATCTGGACCTTCTGGCCACGGGCCGGATTAATCAGTCTGTACTTACCGGCATATTTCAGGACATCTGCACCGTGCCGGTCAGGCCTGATGGCTTGAGATTTGATCCAGCCTCAGTTGCCATTACTGAAATTAGAGAAGGGCAGACATACCATGGACTGCGCGTCAAGCTTCGTGGTTTTCTCGGAACAGCCCGATTGAACCTTCAGGTGGACATTGGGCTTGGCGACAGCCTCTCTCAAAAAGCGGAAGAAGTGGCATATCCAACGTTACTCGATATGCCAGCGCCGCATGTGAAGGTTTATCCGCGTGAAACGGCTATCGCCGAGAAACTCGACGCAATGCTGGAACGGGGCATAAAAAACAGCCGAATGAAAGATTACTTCGATATCGCCATGTTGGCGCGGTACTTCGCTTTTGATGGAAACACCTTGCAATCCGCTATTAACGCGACGCTAAAGCGTCGCGGACGGGAGTTGCCCGATCATCTGCCGACCTCATTGACGGATGAGTTTGGCAAAGATGCTACAAAAATTCTTCAATGGAAAGCTTTTATAGATC
>JAKART010000227.1 GCA_021819255.1 Acidobacteriota bacterium | reverse complement strand
AAGCACCTTCCTGCGAAGATCGTCTCCATACGCTCGCGCCATCCCTACAGCTTCCACCCAAATCCATGCTCGGGGAAAGAATCAAAGGATATACCTTAAAGAAACATTCTCTAGGGCGACTCACCGAGGATCGAAGCCGATGCGCAGCGGTACCGAGCGCAGGCGGCGGAGACATCCTGCGAACCCACATCTCGAAAAACCGAGATGTGGGGCACCCACTGCGGAGGCTCGCTCCCTCGGTCACAGCCGGCCAGGCAGTCTTCCGGCAATCCCCGTCGATCTTTCAAAGCGAACGACCGCCATGGGCGACCCACCCTGTCGCGGAGACGCCAGCCTCCTCTACCTGGGGATTAGCACGGCCGCGCGGCGGAGGCGAGTTCCGGCCACTCTATCGACCGTTTGAAATCTGCGTGTGCGACCAACTCGGGCGCCGGCTTGCAATTTGGAACCTGAATCAAAACAGTTTGTAGTCCAGCTTTCCGGGCGAATTTCATCGCGGGCACGCAATCTGTGTCGTTGGTGACGAGAATGATCCTATGGGCCAGGCGCTCAGCAGAATATGCGGCAATATCTAATCCGATCCGCATATCGACTCCTTTTTGCTCGAATTGAGGGATGAAATCGGAGTCCGTGAGTTCCGAGCCTGGGGCTACCTTGGGGTTGCGCTCGAACCCTCGAAACTTCAGCACGCCGCGACGAACTGCAAAAAGATCAAGCGCGGCTACCTCGTGCAGCCATCGGTCGGACCCCTTGAAATCTCTGGTCGTTCCCGAAATAGGGTTCCTGGCGCTCCCTAAAAAAGGGGCGCAATCGTAATAGAGAATGCGGAGAGCTTCCTCGTCAGCACTGATGCAAGCGTGAGCAAACTTTTCAATAAAAGCGGGGACGTAAGGCTTGTTCGCCTTCCTTGACATACTGCGGAGAAAGCCGCCGTCGATCAGAACGATCGTGGATTTCTTCATCGAGCCTCATACGAGAAAAGCCCCCACTGGGGGGCTTTTCCTGAATACATGCTCGCCTACGAGCCTAGCGGATATAGCAAGAGGTTAGACGCCGTTGGCCCCAAAGTCAACAATGTTCAACAGATCCTGACAGCGGACCATGGAAACCGTCGCCCTGCGTCATTGCGACTTGTGGCCGAGGATCGAAGCCGATGCGCAACGGTCCCGAGCGCAGGCGGCGGAGACATCCTGCGAACCCACATGTCGAAAAGCCGAGATGTGGGGCACCCGCACCCGCACCCGCATCGCTCTACTTCCCGGCCGCACCCACGACCAGAAGCTGCTCAATCCGGCCGTCCGGCTCCAGATAGACGGTGATCAACACAGTGGTCCCGCCGGAGAAGACGGCGCGGTAGAGGCCGAAGGTCATTCCGCCGCGCAGCTCGGCGGCCGAGGCGGTGACGGCGCTGAGCGAGCCCAGGGGTGAGAGGCTGGAGTTGTAGTCGCCCAGCGCCGCCGCATCAAAGTAGTCGTTGCAGTCGGCGGTGAACAGGGCGCGGTCGATCCTGCCCCTCTGCAGCCCGGCCAGCACCTTCCGCAGTTGGGGCGCAAAGGCCTGCGCCGTCGCCAGAGCCGGGTTGGCCGATGCGGGGGCGGCCGCAGGCTTGGCGGGGAGAATCAGCGGGGCAATCTGGCGCGCGATCTGGCCGGCGGCCTCGGACGCTTCCTGGTTGGTGAGCACGACGATGGCGGCCCGGTCCTCGGGATAGACCACATCTTCGGCGACGAAGCCGCCTACCTCCCCGGAGTGCTCCAGGACGCGGCGGCCATCCACCTGGCGCACCCCCACGCCCAGGCCGTAGTGCGAGTTCCGGCCATTGGCGAGGAAGAAGGGCGTCTCCATCTCCTGATAGCCGGCCGGGCTCAACAGCGACCGGTTGATCAGGGTCAGGTCCCATTGCAGCAGTTGGCCCGCGGTCATGGCCAGGTCAGCGTCGCCGAAGTACCATCCGGGCGCCTCCAGCGCCGCCGGCGTGATGGGCGCCAGGGCGTAGCGCATATAGCCGGTGACCTGCAGACGGGACTGCTGCGTGTTCAGGTTCAGGACGCCCTCCAGGCCCGCGGGCTTCAGCACATTGTCGCGCAGGAATCTGGCAAAGGGCTCACCGCTCACCTTCTGCACGATCAGCGCGGCCAGCACAAAGTTGGTGTTGGAGTACTGCCACTGCGTCCCGGGAGCAAAGTCCAGCGGCTTGCCCGCAAATGCATGCACAATGCGCAGCGGATGGCCGGGCAGCTTCCAGGCCGGAATGGTGTAGTCCTGAGGCGCGTAGTCCTGGTAGCCGGAGGTATGGGTGAGCAGATGGATGAGCCGCACCTGATGAGAGGCGGTGAGCTCCGGAAAGTACTTGCTCACCGGATCCTCCAGACAGAGCTTGCCCCGCTGTTGCAGCAGCAGCATCGCCGTGGCCGTGAACTGCTTGGAGATGGAGCCGATCGGATAGGCCATGGATGCCTGCGCGGGCAGCGCCGGAGCCACCCGCGCCAGCCCGAAGGCCCGGGTGTAGACGATCTTGCCATTCTGCACGATGCCTATGGAGGCGGAGGGAACGCCACTCTGCGCCAGCACCTTCTGCGCGATCGCGGCCACCTGGCCGGCGGTCTCGGCAGAGAGCCCTTGCGTGCCGGAAGAGGTTTGCGCACTGGGCGAAGCCGGTTGCTGCGCGGAGGCGGAGAGCGCGGTGAAAGCAGTGAGAGCAGCGGCGAAGGCAAGAAGAGCGGGGAGGCAAACCACCAGAACGGCAGCGCGAGCTGCGGCGAGCGAAAGACGCATGATGCAAGCAGGATAGCAGTGCGGCCGCTTCAGTCCTCGCCCACCGCCCAGACCACACTGCCGCCCAGCAGCCCTGCGCCAGCCGCGCTGAGCAACAGCCGCTCTCCGGGCGCCAAAGGCCGCTCCTGATGCGAGAGCGACAAGGACAACGGAATGGTGGCGGCCGAGGAGTTGCCAAACTCGTGCAGAGTTTGCACCATCTTGTGGCTGGCGATGCCCAGGTTCGCGCAGACCGCGTCCAGGATGCGAAGGTTGGCCTGGTGGGGGACAAATCGATCGATCTCCTCCGCCCTCAGGCCGGCCTGGCGCAGCGCGCGCGCCGAGCACTCACTCATCATGCGCACGGCCTGCGCGAAGAGCGCTCTGCCGTGGCTCATGGTCATCAGCAGCTCGCTGGGGTCCATGCCGGCCACAAACGGCCGTTGGCTTCCCCCGGCGGCAATCGAGATCAGATCGTACTGGCTGCCGTCGGAGGCCAGATCCACACTTCGAACGCCAGACGCCGGCGAGCGTGACGGAGCCAGCAGCACGGCCCCGGCCGCGTCGGCAAACAGGATCGAGCTGGCCGTCTCCGCGGGGTTGATGCGCCGGCTGAGCAGATTCGCGGCGACGACCAGCACCGCTTTGCCCTGGGTCCGCACAAACCCATCGGCCAGCGTCAAGGCATAGAGAAAGCCCGCGCACGCGCCGGTGAGGTCGATCGCTCCGGAGTTGGAGAGACGCAGCCGGTGAGTCAGCAACGGCGCCGAGGGCGGCAGCAGATGGTCCGGCGTCGAGGTGGCCAACAGCGTCAGCCCTACCTCCGCGCGCGCCACGCCGGCGCTCTCCAGCGCCATGACGGCGGCCTGCCCGGCCAGCTCGGTCAGCTTCTGCGCGGGCTCCGCCCAGCGCCGCGCGCGGATGCCTGTGCGGCGCTCGATCCAGCCGGGCTCCAGGCCCAGCCGCTGCTCGACCTCCGCGTTCTCCACGCGCCGCTGTGGAACCGCGTGGCCCAGGCCCGCCAACCGGCTCGCCGGCGCTCTCATCGCGGCCCAGCCTGAAACGGCCCAGCCTTAAGCGGCCCAGTCTGGCGTGGCCCAGTCTGGCGCGGCCCAGTCTGACGCAGCAGGTCAGCCGCCTCGTCGATGGCCGCATAGGCCCGGTCAAGCTCGTCCGCCGTCACGCAGTACGGCGTCATCAGATAGATCACGTTGCCCAGCGGACGGATCAACAGATCCCGCCCGCGGAAGAAGCGCTTCAGCTCCAGCCCCACCTCAGCGAGATAGCCCGTGGCCGGCACGTCAAGATCCAAGGCCACGATGGTCCCGCACTGCCGGACGTTGCGGAAGCGCGCATCCTGGCGGAAGCGCGCCAGCCGCTCGCGGTGCATCCGCTCCAGCCCGGCGATGCGCTCGGCCACCGGCTCCGAACTCCACACCCCGAGGTTGGCCAGCCCCGCCGCGCAGGCGATCGGATTCGCCGTGTAGGAGCTGGAGTGGAAGAAGGTGCGCCGGCGGTCGCGGGAGAAGTGCGCGGCGAAGATCTCCTCCCTGCACAGCGTGGCCGCCAGCGGCACCGCTCCACCGGTGATGCCCTTGGAGGTGCAAAGGATATCCGGAGCCACGCCGGCCTGCTCGCAGGCGAACAGCGTGCCGGTCCGTCCCCAGCCGGTCATCACCTCATCGGCGATGAACAGCGTCTGATGCCGCTGCGCAATTCGCTGGAGCTCGGCCAGCACCCGCGGCGGATACATCTTCATGCCGCCCGCGCCCAGCAGCAGCGGCTCGACGATGAGCGCCGCCACCTGCCCGCCGCGGCAGAGACGCTCCAGGGCATCCAGCGTCTCCTGTTCGCGCCCCGGTTCGGGGAAAGGGATGGCGTCCACATCAAACAGCAGCGGCTGGTAAGGCGCATTGAAGACCCCGCGCTCGCCAATGGACATGGCCCCAATCGTGTCGCCGTGATAGCTGTGCTCCATCACCACAATGCGCGAGCGCGGAGCGCCGCTGTTGTGGAAGAAGCCCAGCGCCATCTTCAGCGCCGCCT
>JAKART010000226.1 GCA_021819255.1 Acidobacteriota bacterium | reverse complement strand
AGAACGCAAGCGCGACGCTCGCCGCCCTGGCCCGGATCGACGCCTACTTCGCAAAGGATGGCAGGAGCATGTCCGAGAAGCAACATCGGCAATCTCTGCTCGAGCTACTCCGCCTTCTGCGGCCCCACCTGGCCGAACTCCTCGCCGAGTCATCCTCGCAGCCGTAGCGAGGATGGCCGATTAAAAACCAGACCCTGGCGTCGGGCGAGCAGCAGGAAGGGCCGCCGTCCAGCCCGGCGGTTCCGCAAGGAGGAGACGGTCAAGCAGTTTGAAAGCCGCGCAACCGCGGCAAAAGGGAGGTTCTGAATGAAAGATGAAGATGCAACGCTTACCGGCTGGCCGGCCGTGAGCATGTTCCTCGTGCTGGGCATCACGGCAGCGCTCACATCGCTCGCCATGTCGTTTCCCATCACATGGCTGGTCAACCACGTGTTTGCGATGGGCGCCATCCACGCAATCTTCGGGGTTGAGCGCCTGGGCTACTGGAGGACCGTCGGCCTGTTTGCGATCTGGCATGCTGCTCGGGCCAGAATCAAGATTCGTGGGCCTCGAGAGTGAGAGGCCCACGCTGGTTCCCGGAGTGCAAACCATGTTCAACCTCCAGCCTACGAGGTGACGGGTGCCATTCCGCGCGTAGGCTGCTCGAGCGAGATACGACGATAACGCCGCTCAAAGGCCTCAGAACCGCCCTCCAGGATGTTGCATATCGTGTCGCGAACGGCTCTTTCCTGGAGACTCCCCTGGGCTTCAATCTGGGTCTGTCCCCCGCGAGCCGCCAAGGCTACAACAAGCTCGGCATCGCCATTCACTACGATATTGGCGTTGTGCGTGATCACTACAACCTGACGCTCCTGCTTGATGGTGCGAAGTTGCTGAACGATCAGGTCGTAGATCAGATGGTTGTCCAAGTCGTCCTCAGGCTGGTCCAGAATGATTGGCTCCTCTCCGTAGGAGAGCAGAAATGCCAGGAGTGCAGCTGCCTTCTGCCCCGCAGAGCCTCCCTGGATCGGTCGGAAGGATGAACCATTCGCTGCCATGCTGTACTCGACTTGCAGGCTATCCTCTGGGAACCAGGTCTCCAGGCGATCAAGCGCCTCAGGCGGAAGTTTGCCCATGTGAGCCGCAAATCGCTGATCCTTGAGAGCAAGCGCATTTTGACTTCCTCCGGCAGTCGCTCGAAGGCTCATCTTCAGCCGTTGAAGGCGCTCTTCAAATCCAGTTGGGTCCGGGCCTCCTTGATAGAGTTCCCCCAGCAGGCCTTCGCCCTCCTCGGGTGATCCGATGTCTTTCTCGAAGCCCCCGGATTCTCTCTGTAAGATCCTCCGCAAGTTCTGCTCAACGGCCTCGCGGGCGCCGTATGGGACGACAACAATGCGAACGTACGAATTCTGCGCTAAAACCTTTTCAATGAAGTCTTTTCTTCGACCAGTAAGGTCTCGGCGAAGCCTCAGCAGCCGATCCAGGCAGTCACTGGCCTGCTTGCGGATGCCGGCCAACTCCTCGCGGCTGTTGCGGATTTCCGCCAGTCGATTCTCAATCTCCTGCCGGTACTTGACAAGGTCTCCGTATGCCGCAGGATCGCCCGCGCCGAGAGATTTCATCTTCTCCTGTAGCTCTTCATATGCGTCTGTCGCCGCCTTCACAGCTTCCATCCAAGGTGATGAATCGCGATCCGCGGACCACTGCAAAGATAGTCTCTCGACTTCGTTGGCGAGCTCGTCCAAGCGCTCTCGGAACCGCGCGAAGCTACTTTCAAGGTCGGACGACTTGCCAAGGAGTTCCTGGGCCGCATGATCGCTCGTATCGAATCCCTCTCGTGCAAGGGGCTGCGGTATGATCGATTGCGCCGTCTCTCGGATGCGGCTGGCTGCGGTTTCCCACGTCGATTCCCAGTTGTCGACGGTCGCGACTTCGTGTTGGCGGCGTTGATACTCTCTTAGGGTCGCAGCGTGATCTGTGCCCTCAAACGCTTCAAGCTTCCTTTTGACATCCTCTAACTCGCCAAGTAGTCGCCCTTCATCTCCCAACTCTGCTTCCCGCCTACGAGCATCAGCCCGTAAGGAGAGATAGCTGTTCTCCTCTGCTCGCCAGTCTTCTTCCCACTTCAGACGACCCACAGCGGCTGCTTCGTCGACAATCCGCAAGAGCGCCAGCGGATCCTTCGCCAATTCGAAGATCTGCTTCTGGCTATAGATCCGGACTGGGAATCGCTGGGCGACGTCACCTGGCTCTTCCCGCCATTCACCTGTTCCGTCATCTACATAAATGTTGCTCGACTTTGAGGAGCTTTTCCACGAAACCTTGTAACGTGTTCCATCTTTGCGGTAGATCACGTCGAATTGGGAGTTTCCAGTGAGGAGGCCACCGTCGCTGCGATTCTCATACTGCTCGCGGTACTTCTCGTGATCGCTCTCCAGCGCTGACGGCAACTCGCTTTCGCGATTCAACGCCGCGCGGACGAACTCAACGATGGTCGATTTACCCGTGCCGCGCCCACCGATCACAGCGTTCAGCCATGGGTTCAGGGCAAGCTTGAACCTGCGACTCCCGTCCTCACTGGATGAGTGGCCCATGTAGCGCGCTTCCGCGATTTCGATGTTCTCGATAACCAAAGCCCCGTGATGATCGGGATCATCGGGTGTTTTATCAGAGCGTTTGACAGACAGGCTGCCGTCGAGCAGCGCCAATCGGAGACCTTCGATGCTTGGGCGGCCCATCTTCACCCATGTGAATCGGCTGCCGGGGAAGTTCTGACCAGCGTTGCCTGCCGGGTGGTGTGAATCAGATCCCAAGATCTCCGTCCAGGCGGTTTTTGCGTCGGTGTAGAGGGAGGGTTTCGTCCACGCAGGATTGATTAATTCCATCGCGACGATGCTCGTGCATGCGATCGCCTGCTCCAATGTAGGGCCCGAAATCGTTTTTAGGAGACCGTTGGCGCCGTCTACGTGGGCAGGGATGGCGATGCCACCACGCTGGACAATCTCGGAGACTACTTCCGCAAATGATTTCGTGGTTACACCGTCACTTTGTCCGAAGGCGCTTCCGAACCCGACCGCGCCCAGGAGAGCTGTGACCTGGTCGCTCGATTCCCGGCAGTCAAATAACGCCAGAACATGCACGCCGCCGTTGACCGAGATCTCAACGCCCGGAAACAAAAACAGCTCTCTGAAACCGTCTGGCCGGGTGCGACGAAGCTCTTCCAGAGCCTTTTTCAGGGGATCGATCCACACTCCGGAGTTGTGGTCGGTAACCGCGACGCAGTCGACGCCGGCCCGCATGAAATCGAGCAACCATTCTCGGGGTGTTCGCTCGGAAAGTTGCTGCTAATCTGGTCCTTTGCCATAGTCCTTTGATGCAGGCGTATGGGCGTGGAAGTCAAACTTCCACCAGCGAGCTCCGTTCCAGTTTCGCGTGGACATGCATCCTCCCTACTCCACCAGCGCCTTGAAGACCGCGTCGGCCGCATCCTTGTAGAACTCGATGCTGATGCGGGTCCAGAGGTCGTCGGGCAGGTCGTTCAACTGCCGGCGCGCGGCGACAGGCATTAGAAGTGTCTGGGCCTGCTTCTCGATGGCCAGCTCGGCGACCTGGACCGCGTTCGGTATCAGCTCAATGGAGCCACCCAGGTTCAGAGCACCACCCACAATCGTGCCGCCGCGGGTGTTCTTGCCGAGCAGCGCTCCGCAGAGCGCCACCAGAACCGGCAGGCCCAGACCGGCGCCGGAGCGGTCCGAGTCAATGGCCCGCATCTGGATGGAAAACTCGTGCTCACGCGGGTCGCGGTCGCCCACGAGTTCCTTCGCCCGCGCATACAGGTTCTGCTCGCCGATTCGGACACTTTCTCGGAGTGCGGGCGGCACCGGCTGATTCAGAATCTTCACGCCGCTTCCCGGGCCCGAGGTGACCTCCAGGCGATACAGGCCAGCGCCAGTCTCGGGCAATCCCATCCCAACCGCCAACACCTGCCCGGGCGGCAGAGGGTCGCTCTCAATTGCTTCATCGCTGTGCAGCTCCGGCGTTGCAACAAACTGCTCCACGCCCTCCATGCCCAGCGTGTAGCTGAAGTGGGTGTTGCGGAACTCACTTTTGAAGACCCGTTTCTGCTGTTCCTTGACGCGCCGGCGCGACTCGAGCGCCAGCCGCGCCATCCACTCCAGATCTTCATCCGGAACCGGCATCTCCGAGTCCGGATAGAGCAGTTTGAGCAAACCGCTCATCGTCTTGTTCACCGCTTCGATGTCGCGACCGCTCAGCGCGCCTCCCCAGTAGACACGCCCCTGGAGCGTGTTCACTCGCGTGCCGGCGCGCGGCTTGTTCCAGCACTCGCTCAGGAAGTCGCTCACCAGTCCGAAGTGGTCGGTCAGGTGTTGGTCCACCTTGAGCTTGGGGAAGTCCCATCCCGGCGCGTAGGCATGCAGCCGATCCATCAACGCTGTGTCGTTGCGCATCTCCGGCGGCAGTGGGCTTAGCAGGTGTCCGATGCGCTGTTGCTGCTGGACGTCCACATCCAGGTTCCCCAGCATGACGATGCTTCCATCGGCCCGGATGCTTTCCTTGCCGCGGCTGAACTGGCCCGAGGCCATGTAACCCTTCATGATGTTGACGCCGTCCTTCTGGTCGAAGGAGATGCCGGAGACTTCGTCGAAGCAGACCACGTCGTACTGGCAGACCAGCCCACGTTGGCCGCTCGCCATGTTCACGAACATCTTCGCCACGGTCGCCTTGCCGCCCGAGATCAGGTGCGAGTAGGGTGAAATCTGCTGGTAGAGGTGGCTCTTGCCCGTTCCGCGCGGTCAGATCGGA
>JAKART010000225.1 GCA_021819255.1 Acidobacteriota bacterium | reverse complement strand
CCGATCTCCGACGT
The DNA here is from genome assembly GCA_021819255.1 of Acidobacteriota bacterium. GTDB lineage: Bacteria > Acidobacteriota > Terriglobia > Terriglobales > Acidobacteriaceae > Granulicella. The sequence goes on along the minus strand of JAKART010000225.1, from coordinate 4,790 downwards.
CCGCCGGCATCCGCACCAGCGCCTTGACCGGCGAAGGGATCGCCACGCTGCGCGCCGCCATCCTGGAACAACTGGGTGCGGGCGGCAGCCTGGCCGAAGCCGGCCTGCTGAACACTCTGCGCCAGCAGGAGGCCGTGCGCAACGCGCTGGCCGCCCTCGCCGAGGCCGACGCCGCCAACGCCAACCGCCTGCCGCACGAGCTGATTCTGATGGACCTGCACCGCGCCCTTCAGGCCCTGGATTCGCTCACCGGAGTCACCACAGCGGACGACATTCTGGAGCGTATCTTCTCCGCCTTCTGCATCGGAAAGTAGCTCCCAGCCCGGAAGTAGCTCCCAGCCCGGAAGATGAGCGCAGCCGGAGTCCGGGAACCATACGCAGGCAGTCCCTGGCTGCTGCCTGTGATATCCTCGGAACGAGTCAGCCTCCGGAAGGGTGGCGGTCCGAGCCGCAAACCTCCGCCGGATCAATCGGATTAGCCGGATCAAATAGACTCCAAAGATCTTAAAGGCTCCCACCCTCCATCCACACTTTGCTATGAACTTCACTGACTCGGTTCTCGTCACCGGTGGGGCCGGCTTCATCGGCTCGAACTTCGTCCTCCAATGGCTGGAAAGCGTAGGCACGCCACTGCTCAATGTGGATCTGCTCACCTACGCCGGCAACCCCGCCAACCTCGCCTCGGTGGAAGGCGACCCTCGGCACCTGCTGGTCCGCGCCGATATCTGCGACGGCGGCCGCATGGCCTCCCTGCTCAGCGAACACCGCCCGCGCGCCATCGTCCACTTCGCCGCCGAGAGCCACGTGGACCGCTCCATCGTCGCTCCGGACGCCTTCCTGCGCACCAACATCCAGGGCACCTTCACGCTGCTCGAACAAGCCAAGGCTTACTGGCGGCGGCTGAGTGAAACCGACGGCGCCGCCTTCCGCTTCCTCCACGTCTCCACCGATGAGGTCTACGGATCACTGGGCCCCGGCGATCCGGCCTTCTCCGAGACCACCGCCTACGCGCCGAACAGCCCGTACTCCGCCTCCAAGGCCGCCTCCGATCACCTGGTCCGCGCCTATCACCACACCTTCGGTCTGCCCACGCTCACCACCAACTGCTCCAACAACTACGGCCCGTTCCAATTCCCGGAGAAGCTGATCCCGTTGATGATCCTGCATGCGCTGGAAGGCCGGCCTCTGCCCGTCTACGGGAACGGCAGCAACGTGCGCGACTGGCTGTTTGTGGAGGATCACTGCTCGGCGATCCGCGCGGTACTGGAGCGCGGCCGTCCCGGCGAGACCTACAACATCGGCGGAAACAGCGAAAGAAAGAATCTTGACGTCGTCACCGCCATCTGCGACCTGGTGGATGAGCTGCGCCCCGACACCGCCCAGGGCTCGCGGCGGCGGCTGATCACCTTCGTCAAGGATCGCCCCGGCCACGATCAGCGCTACGCCATCGACGCCGCGAAGATCGCCCGCGAACTTGGCTGGACCCCGGCCCAGGCGTTTGAAGACGGCCTGCGCCGCACGGTACGCTGGTATCTTGACCACCTCGACTGGGTGGAGCAGATCCGCTCCGGAGAGTACCTGAAGTGGATCGAGCAGAACTACGCGGAGCGACTCGCACCATGAAGGGAATCATCCTCGCCGGCGGCTCCGGCACCCGGCTCTACCCCGTCACCCACGTTGTCTCCAAACAACTGCTGCCGGTATACGACAAGCCGATGATCTACTATCCGCTCAGCACCCTGATGCTGGCGGGTCTGCGGGAGATCCTCATCATCTCCACGCCCCAGGACACGCAGCGCTTCGCCGATCTGCTGGGCGACGGCCACCAGTGGGGCATCCGGCTTCAGTACGCCGTGCAGCCCAGTCCCGACGGCCTGGCCCAGGCCTTCCTCATCGGCAAGGAGTTTCTCGCCGGCGACGCCAGCGCCCTGGTCCTCGGCGACAACATCTTCTACGGACAATCGTTCTCCAAACAGCTCCAGCGCGCCGCGGCCCTCCAAGACGGCGCCACCGTCTTCGCTTACCCGGTCACCGACCCCGAGCGCTACGGTGTGGTCGAGTTCGACGCCAACGGCCGCGCGGTGAGCCTGGAGGAGAAGCCGGCAAAGCCCAAATCCCACTACGCCGTCACCGGCCTCTACTTCTACGATCAGCAGGTGGTGGAGCTGGCGGAGTCGCTCCAGCCCTCACCCCGCGGCGAACTGGAGATCACCGACCTCAATCGCCGCTACCTCGAGGCGGGCAAACTCAACGTGCAGATCATGGGCCGCGGCATGGCCTGGCTGGACACCGGCACCCACGACTCGCTCTTCGAGGCCGGGCTCTTCATCCAGACCGTCGAGCGCCGTCAGGGGCTCAAGATCGCCTGCCCGGAGGAGGTAGCCTACCGTCTGGGCTACATCAGCGCCACGCAGTTGGAAGCTCTCGCCCAGCCCATCCGCAAGAGCGGCTACGGCCAGTACCTGCTGAACCTGCTCCACGAACCCTACTTCCCCGCAAACCTTTCCTGAACATGAAGATTTCGGAAACCTCCCTCCCCGGCGTTCTCCTGCTCACCCCGACTGTCTACCGCGACGACCGCGGCGCCTTTCTGGAGACCTGGAACCAGCGACAGATGGCCGCCTCCGGCCTGCCCGCCAACTTCGTCCAGGACAACTTCTCCATCTCCCGCCGGCACGTCCTGCGCGGCATCCACTACCAGGTCATCCAGCCCCAGGGCAAGCTGGTCCGCGTCACCCGCGGAGCGGTGCTGGATGTGGCCGTGGACCTGCGCCGCAGCTCGCCCAGCTTCGGCAGGCACGTCGCCGTCGAACTCAGCGAGGACAACGCCCAGATGCTTTGGATCCCCGAGGGCTTCGGCCACGGCTTCCTGGCGCTCACCGAGTCAGTCGGCTTTGCCTACAAGGTTACCGACTACTACTCCGCCGCCGGCGAGCGCACCATCCTGTGGAACGATCCCGAGCTGGCCATCCCCTGGCCCGTCGATCCGGCCACGCTTATCGTCTCGGAGAAGGATCGCCAGGGCGCGCGGCTGCGCGATGCGGAGATCTTCGCTTGAGCGGCCCGGCGGAGGCCAAGCCCGGCCTGCCCCGCGTGCTGATTGTGGGCGCTGCCGGACAGGTCGGCGTGGAGCTGCAACGCAGCTTCGCCGGTCACGCTGAAGTAACGGCTCTCAACCGTCACGATCTGGATCTCTCCGTACCGGAGCGTATCCGCGACGCCGTGCGCCAGTACACGCCGCAGGTGATCCTGAACGCCTCCGCGTACACCGCCGTGGATCGCGCCGAGTCCGAGCCGGAGCCGGCCATGGCCGTCAACGCCCACGCTCCCCGCATTCTGGCCGAGGAGGCGCTGCGCGCCAACGCCCTGCTGGTCCACTACTCCACGGACTACGTCTTTGACGGCGGCAGGCAGGGGCCCTGGACCGAGGCCGATACGCCCCACCCGCTCAACGTCTACGGAGCCACCAAGCTGGCCGGCGAGGAGGCGATCCGCGCCGTCGGAGGCCGGTATCTGATCTTCCGCACGAGCTGGGTCTACGCCCCGCACGGGAAAAACTTTCTGCTGACCATGCTGCGCCTGGGCCGCGAGCGCGACCGGCTCTCCATCGTGGAGGATCAGTTCGGTGCGCCCACCACCGCACGCGAGCTGGCCCAGGCCACGCAGGCCATCGTCTCCAGCATCCTGGCCGGCCAGTTTGGCCCGCCCGAGCAGTGGGCCGGGCTCTACCACATGACCTGCGCCGGCTCGACGAGCTGGTACGGCTTCGCCCAGGCGATCTTCGAGCGCGCCGAGTTGCTGCTGCACCAGCGCAGCCCGGAGCTGACGCCCATCCCCTCCAGCGAGTACCCCACCCCGGCGAAGCGTCCGCGCAACTCGGTGCTCTCCAACGACCTGCTGGCGGCGCGCTTCGGCGTCCGGCTAGCCGACTGGCCTGCGGCGCTGGACGCCGCGCTGGCCGAACTCTCCCAGAAAGCGTCGGGATAGACCATTTTCCCTGAAGGTGTAAGCAAGGGGAACGACTCCTGTGGGCGTTTTCCTCAATGAAAACGCCACTGAACGCCCGCTTCCGTACACCCATCATCAGGGAAAATGGTCTAGCGCACCCTCGGCCGCCTCCCATCTCGGTCCTTTCGAGACGGGGATGGCAAGCAGACCCTCAGCCATGCCGAGCCCAGAACTCAGCCGGCGTCACGATCGGATACTGCTTGCCCAGCGCCAGCAGATCCTTATCCCCCGTAATCAGGTAGCGTGCTCCCGAAGCTCTCAGGGTGGCCAGAACCTTTTGATCCGCGGCATCCCGCAGGCCGGGCTCTTCTTCGCAGCCGGGTTCGACGATGTCCGCCAGAAACAGGAAGCTGTCCACCAGATCCTGAATCTCGCTCGCGTTGAGTTGGACACGCGAGAGCCGCAGCAGCGCTCTGGCCATCTCGTCGAGAATGTAGCGCGACAACACGACATCCAACGCGCCCTGGCGCCAGAGACCCACAATTTGGCCAGGAAGGCTGCCCCGATACGCCAAGCCGGATACCAGGACGTTTGTATCCAGCACAACCCGCAAACCCGCCATCAGCGCGGGCGTTCCTGCGCCACGGCCGCCTCAATCTCGGCCTGCCCCTCTTCCACGGGCACGTTCGCATAGGACCCCGCTATGCGCCGGCTCAGCGCGTCGAAGCGCTCCCGCATCCGCCGGATGCGGAGAAACATCTCAGCATCCACCAGCGCGGCCACCGGCTTGCCGTCCTTTTGAATCAGGATGCTGTCCTTGCGATATTGAACCTGATTGAGCA
>JAKART010000224.1 GCA_021819255.1 Acidobacteriota bacterium | reverse complement strand
TACTTGATCGCAAACAGCGGCTGTCCGTACTCCACCGGCTGCCCACGCTTTACGAAGACATGGGCAATCGTTCCGGCGGCGTCGCTCTCAATCTCGTTCATCAGCTTCATCGCCTCTACGATGCAAATCACCTTGCCAACCGTGACCGTATCGCCCACCTGTGCGAATGGCTGCGCATCCGGCGATGGGGTGTCGTAGAAGGTGCCGACGATGGGAGATTTGACGATATGCGCCCCAGCCCATGGATCAGCCTCAGCCGCCAGAGAGGCTCCTGGAGCCGCCGCAGCGGCGATACTCACCGTCTCGGGTACAGCCGCCGGCGCCACGCCAGGAGCCGGGGCGCCTCTGAGCGCGCTCAACAGCGCCGCCATCTGCAGGGCGTCCACTCCGGCAAAGGGCGCAGGCCCCGTGCTCACTGCGGATGTCGCACCCGTAGGCGCCTCGCCCGCAAAACGGAGCCCCACCTTGAGATCGGGGCGTTCCATCTCAAACTCTGCAATCCCGTTTCCCTTGAGGAACGCAACCAGATCCTTCAACTCCTGCAAATCATTCCTTCCTGCTTCTGCCATACCGTCCCGCACCTCGACTTTCATCTTCTTGTTCTACCATCTCCATGGCCCCAACGGGCCTGGTGAGCGGCATTGAAAAGGATCTCCGGGGCCGTTCCCGGCTTGACGTCTCGAAGCCTCGGAGCCTTTCCATAGTGTGCTTTTGGGGTCAGAGTTCAATCCAATCCTTAGGACTGGCCTCGGTGAGCACCTCGCACCCGCTGCGGGTCACCAGAACCATGTCTTCGATCCGTACTCCAAAGCCATCCGTCCCCGAAAGATCTCCTGCCATGCGAGGACGTCCCTGCCGCGACACTCCGAGCTCCCCTGCGGCGTCGGCCGACTTTCGGGCCAGATAGGCGCCCGGCTCAATCGTGATCACCATTCCCGCTTCCAGCTTCTGTTCCTGTCCGGCAGCGATCCTTGGCCCCTCATGAATCTCCAGGCCCACTCCGTGACCGGTTGAGTGCGCAAAGGCCTTCTCCAGTCCTGCTCGACGCAGGACCGAGCGCGCCGCTTCATCAACCTCCGCACAGCGAACCCCCGCCCTTACGGCCGCGATCGCGGCTTGTTGAGCTTCCAGCACGGAATGATACACCTCCCACTCTTGCTCCGTAGCCCGTCCCAGATGCACCGTCCGGGTCATATCCGAGCAGTAGCCATCCATCACGACCCCAAAGTCCAGAGTTACGAAACCCCGCGCCGGCAACCGGGCTGAAGTGGCCCGGCCGTGGGGCAGCGCGGATCGCTCCCCGCCGGCTACGATCGTCTCAAAGCTCATCGCCTCCGCCCCCGCCAGACGCGCCATGAACTCAAGCTGCGCCGCTACCTCAGCCTCCGTGGCAGATCGCGTTACATACTCGAGCACAGCGGCAAACAGTCCACACCCCACCGCGCAGGCTCGTCGAAGACGCGCGACTTCGTCCTCTTCCTTAATTTGACGTAGCCCCGCCACCAGGCCATCGGTGGGCAGAAAAAAGCCTCTCCTGGATGGGCCGGGGAGAGCCTTCTTCATCCTCTCCAGTGACGCTACCGTCGTGTGGCTGACATCATACGCGCACGGAGCCCCACCCAAGGATGACAGCCACTCCGCCGCCTGCGCCTCAGGTGGCCGCCTATCGATCACCACCCGCAGCCCCGCCGCCTCGGATCGAGCCTGTTCTGCGTAGCGCCCATCCGTAAACAGCGTGGCTCGCCCTCCCAGCAGCGCCACAGCGCCGCTGGAGCCGGTAAAACCACTCAGATAGCGCACATCCGGACCATGCGTCACCAGCAGAGCTCTGGCGCCAGCCTTCTCGGCTGCCCGCATCGCCCGACTTCGCCGCAACCTCTCCCGCATCTCCCTATTCTAGAGGAGTTTCCGCCAACAAAACCCCGTCGCTCCTGGATGTCCCTGGTGACCTTCTGGTTTACCACCATGGATCCCGAAACGAGCATCTAACATGGAATATGCCTACTGGGTCCTCGCCCTGCGTCCTGACCGAGCTGCCAACTGCAGCGGTTCATCCATCATTCACTCGCCGCCAGTTTCTAGGATCTGGTCTGGCCGCCGCCGGACTCGGTCTGGCCGCCTACTCTGGAATCTATGCACGCCATCATTTCGAGGTAACCCAACAGACCATTCCTATCCGCAATCTTCCTGACAGCTTCCAAAACTTTCATATCGTCCAGATCAGCGATATCCACCTGGAGGAGTACACCGAGCCCTATTTTCTAGAAGATATCGTACGTAAAATCAACGATTTGTCTCCAGACCTGGTCTTGATCACAGGCGATTACGTCAGCAATGGTCCACTCCCGGACACTGTCTCCTGGCGCGCCGCCGGAGTCGCAGCCGAGATCCTGTCGAAGCTTCAGGCTCCGCAACGCTTCGGCATCCTTGGCAACCATGACGTTGCTGTCGGGGCTGCTCAGGTGATCTCCCCGCTGGAGGCCCACGGCACCCCCGTCCTGGTGGATCGCCATGTGCCGGTGGAACGCGGGAGCGATCGCTTATGGATCTGTGGTTGCAGCGACGCCGCAACGCAGGTTCCCGACTTGAACTCCGCCATTCCGGCCCGCCCCCAAGCGCCAGTGCTCTTCCTGTGCCACGAGCCGGATTATGTCGAAAAGGTGGTTCTGCATCCTCGATTTCCGCTCATCGATCTCATGCTCTCCGGCCACTCTCACGGAGGCCAGATCCGCTTACCCTTTGTGGGCCCTCTTATCCTGCCGCCGATGGGAGAAAAATATCCTGAGGGCTCCTATCGACTTCAGCATATGCAGCTCTATGTCAATCGCGGTCTTGGAACGGTGGGTCTACCCCTGCGATTGAACTGCCCGCCGGAACTTACCCACCTCACCCTCGTCCGCGCTTGAAGCGGTTCCAGAATGGCTGTATTCGTCCTCCGGCCAATACCCCGGAAGGATCGGGGCAGCGACGGACAGGGGGCAGTAGCCGGCCAGCGCTCAAAACGAGTGCATCCGTCCTCAGGTCTCGGGTCTCAGGCCGCCTTGAGACCGCTGGAACGGAGGCCGCATCGTGCGACCGACTCCAGGCGCGTCACAAGGCTACACCGGGCGTCTCTTCCCTGACCGGGAAGAGTGCGGGTGAGCTGCGCTACGTCGCTTCCAGCCGAAACCGGCTCAGGCGGAGAAGCCTGACGGACCGAGCCGGCAAAAAGCCGGCTTCAGCGCGCGCTGGCCACCGGCTTCTTCTTTCCTGGCTCGACCGCTTCCTTTGGCGCTACACCGCTCTGTACGTCCATCCAGTGGTCCAACAGGCTTTTGCGAAACCGCCATCGATTCCCCAGCTTGAATGCCGGTACGAACCCCTCCGATGCGTAACGATAGAGCGTGTCTCCGCTGATCCCCAGATACTCCGACGCCTGTCGGATATCCATCACTTCGCGGAGCACCGGCTGTGCTTGTGTTGTTCCGGTTGCCATCAACTTCTCCAATCTTGGGGGATTCTCCCGGATCTTCAGGCTCATCCCTCGTTCTACCTGTTTTTCCACAGGCAGACAAGCGGTTATTTCGGCAAGGAGCGTCTTCCTGGTCACTGCCAAGCGACTGCGAGCAGCGCAAAGAACTTAAGCATCTACTTGAAGAAGTGCTCTTAAATAAAGCTTGGTATTGTATTTTAACGGCTACACGCATGCGCCGTCGCTCCTGGGACGGACTTCGGGGATGGCTTGAGTCCAATCCCTACCGGCCCCGCTTCGGCTCCCACTTCTTTCGTGCCGGAGCCTCAACACTCTCGGTCTTCTCGGCCGGACTCGTCGATCCTTCGATCGAAACCGCTTCCCGACCCGGCAGATTCGAGCCAGGCTGTACAGATGAGGATCGATCAGGCGTTGGAGCGGGCGACGGCGTGGCGGCCGAACACGCATCCGATGCAGCGCTCTTGTGGAGCGCCTTTGGAGTCCACTTCCTGCGGCCGGCAGTGGCACCGCTCTCCCCCGCGGCTCCTCCTGTTTGCAGCTCTTCTGTCGGCGGCGTTGCTGGTGTCGAGTCACTCTGGGAAACAATCGCAAGGGAGTCCGCGGTTCCGGCGCCTTCCCTTGCCAAGGGCGCCGCCGCAACCGGCGTTGACTCTCGGGCAGCTTCTATACGACCCTCTCCGACTGGCGGTTGCGGGGCCTGCGCTACGCTGACCGGAGAGATGGGCGGGCCAGCCGCTACCTCCAGACCCTCCAGCAAAACCTCCGCGATGTCTTTGATCCTGATCTCGAGGTCACGCTTTCCCACAATCTCTGCCTTACCCCCTTTGCTGGTTTCGCTCTCACGTCCTCCAGGGGCGCTCTGCAGCATGCTCTTGCAGAACGGACAGCCTACGGCCAGGGTAGCCTCCGCTCCGGGCGCGCGCTGCTCCAGCACGCGCTGCGCCTCACGGTAACGGTTATGGGAGATTCGCTCTGCCCCGGCCTCCTCCTCTTTCCAGAACTGGGCTCCACCGGCTCCGCAGCAGAACGAGTTCTCCCGGCTCCGCTCCAACTCCACAAATTCATTGCTGAGCACCCGCAGCAGGTGGCGCGGGGCGTCATACACCCCGGAGTGTCTGCCCAGGTAGCACGGATCGTGATAGCTCACCGCAGCCGCCGTTGGGCGGGGCACCAACCTGCCTTCAGCCAGCAGAGACTCCAGGTACTCGGTATGGTGCATCACCTTGAAGTTGCCGCCAAGTTGCCGGTACTCCTTCCCGATCGTATTCATGCAGTGTGGGCAGGTAGCCACAATCAACTGGGGGCGCAGAGCCTTCAGCGTAGCCACATTCTGCTCCGCCAACTGCCG
>JAKART010000223.1 GCA_021819255.1 Acidobacteriota bacterium | reverse complement strand
TTTGACATAGTCGCGGACGACTTCGGCGGTCCGCTGGAAGGCGACCAGACTGTGCCACTCGGTCTTATCCGTCCAAGTGCCCTGGGCGTCCTTGGCGCGCTCAGCGGTGGCCAGCGAGAAGCTCGCGACCGTCATGCCGTTAGGAGTGGTGCGGATCTCAGGATCTTTGCCGACGTTGCCGAGAAGGAAGACTTTGTTGACGCCCTTAGCCATGAAACTGCTCCGTGTGGTGGATAGTGGAAAGTTTACAGCACGAGTGACCGGGATGGCTTTCGTTCGCGTCCGCTTCGGCTATCTGTTGCAGGCGGACCGCTTCAGACGCTGCCAGCCGCGCGGCAACAGAACGACTGCGGTGAACTCACGATTCAATACACACGGAATCATACTATAACGATGCCACTGGGTTGGAATACATCCTCGAGCCGCTGGGAGATGGTGAAATGTGGATGAAAACGTGCGGCGACCAACAGGGCCAGGCAGAGCGACAAGCGGATGCCGGGAGGATAACGCCATGGCTGGAAGCCTGATCTGGCAAAATTGCGCCGTTGGCGAGACGAGGGCATCCACCAATTGCTCCCCGAAAGGATCTTCCGGTCATCCGCTGCCTGCTTTCCAACTCCTCAAGACTTCTCCATCAGAGAAGAAGGTCTGTACAGACGGGCTCGCTAGTTCCTGAAAAGCGGGCGGAGAGGAGTTTGCAATCGGGGAACACAGAGGCTAACGTAGGCAGGGAGAGCAGCCCATGGGGAAGGTTCTCGACACGCGGAGTTGCAGCCACACGGAAGAGGGAGCCCTATGCGGAGTTTGAAGTTCTTGCGCTGGTCTGTGGCGTTGCTCGTGGTGAGCGGGGTAGGGATAGCGGCTGCACCGCAATCGCCTGCGGGCCGGCAGAGTCCTCCGGGCTCCAGCCAGCGGAGCGCTCCAGCCAGGAAGACGGAGGTGCATACGATTGTGGTGACCATCGCGCCTGCCTCCAGTGCTTTGGTGAGGTCGCAAGAGATTGACCGAGCGGCGGAGCCGCCGATCTCGCATGCGGACAAGATGATGTTGATCCAGAGCCGCATCAAGTACGTGTTTGTCCTGTTCCAGGAGAATCGTTCCTTTGACTTTTACTTTGGAACCTACCCTGGGGCCGATGGCCTTTATGCAGGACCGGATGGCCCCAAGGATGCGGCCCAGGTTGCCGGATACACCCAACCCATCGTCAACACGGATGGAACGCTGGGAACCATTGTTCCGTTCCGCATCCCGGAGACGGTGATCAACAACCGAGGGCAGAAAGTACCGCTGTATCCGGCCGATATTGCGTCGGTGAATCACTCTCATGTCGCCATCGCGCGAAAGATGGCCATGGACGGCAGCGGGATCGCGCAGAACTCGGCCTACGCTTTGACGGAGGAGGGCGTGACGATCAGCGCCGGCAGGCCATCGAAGGTCCCAACGCTGGAGCGCAAGCAGTTTGGCGAACTGGTGATGAGCCATGTGGATTGCGATACGGCGCCTTTTTTATGGCGCTACGCCGACCGTTTCACGCTCTTTGACCACTTCATGGATACGATTGTGGGGCCATCGACTCCCAATGCCATCGCGATGATCGCCGGTCAGGGCGGAGAGACCCAGTGGATGCTGCATCCCGAGCGGGCGGCTCAGGGTGGAAGCGGTCCGGGAGCCACGGTGCCGATGGTGACGGATGCGCAGCCGTACTGGGGGTCGATGCTGGATACCGCGGACCGTCTGCACCAGCCGCAGGCAAATCATCCCTTCGGCGGAGTCTCAAAGAACCTTACCTTTGCCAGCCTGCCTCTGTCGTTCATGGGCAGCTCGATCAAGACGACCACCGCGGCTGACTACGATCCGGCCTTTGATCTGCCGGATGTGCAGGAGGACATTGCGAAGATCGCCGGACATGGGGTGAGCGCGGTGAACTGGGGTTGGTATCAGCAGGGATACGACCACGAGCAGAACGATCCCCAGGGGAAGACCACCCACGACGGTTATGTGGCGCATCACGATGCTCCGCAGTACTTCGGTTATGTGGCGAACAATCCGGTGGCCACGGAGCGCCTGCATGGCCTGAGCGATTTTTTCCGCGACATTCAGGATCGAAGACTGCCCACCTCTGGCGTTTTCTACGTCCGTGGGGGGTACGGCAACATTGAAGGTTGGCATCCCCAGGATCCAGACCTCAAGCTGGCGAAAGTGTTCTTTGGAAACGACGATCATCCGGGTTACTCGGACTCCCAGATCAGCGAGGGGCTCCTGGCCCAGGAGATCAATGCGATCGCGGAGAGCCCTTACTGGAGCCAGAGTGCCATCATCATCACCTACGACGAGTCGGATGGGGAGTATGACCACGTTCGACCGCGAGTGCGCTCGCATGATGCCGCCGGACTGCCCCTGGAGCAGGGGCCCCGGATACCGGCGATTCTGATCTCGCCTTACGCCGTGGCTCACGGGGTTTCGCACGAGCCGGACGAGCACAGTTCCGTGATCAAGTTTGTGGATGAGCTGTTTGGCCTGATTCCGCTGGCGGATCTTCCCGACGAGGTCAGGGGGCGCGAGCTGGGCAGAGAGAAGCTGGGCCAGCCGTATCTTGGTCCCGCCGACGACCACGTGCCCGGCGTAGGCGATATGAGCTCGGGCTTCGACGTGCTTCGGCTGGAGGGGAAACGGCCGGCGCTGAGCGCGGCCTATGCCGAAATCCCGGTGAGCGAGATGAACAGCTTCCCCCATGACCAGGGGGAGGGTTGCCGCGTGCTGCAGATTCAGCCGACGGACAGCGGCCGGCCGAATCCGGTTCCCGAGGACTTCAATCCGCGGCCGGACTCTTCCCCCGGCATACCGACGGCGGGAGGCTGGACGCCATAGTGCCTCAAGGGATCAAGCGTGGCGCATGGGGCAGGCTGGCGATGACCGTCGCGGTGACCTGCGCTTCGGCCTGCGCTTCGGCGTGCGCTTCGGCGTGCGCTTCTGGGGTTGCCGTCTCCAAGAGCGTCGCGCCGTTTTCGACGCTCCAGCATGTGCGTGCCGCGGGGGTGCTCACCTGCGGGGTGGACGTGGAGGAGCCGGAGTACTCCACCTCGGATGAGCATGGCAACCGCGAAGCGTTCGATGCGGATCTCTGCAGGGCAGTGGCGGCGGCAGTGCTGGGCTCGCGGGCTCGGATCCGCCTGGTGAGCTATCCTGACGACCGCAGCAGCATGGCGGGACTGCGGTCCGGCGCGGTGGAGATGATTCCAACGCTCCCCGACGACTTTACCCATGCGGTGGGAACGCATCTGCGGTTGACTTCCCCGGTGCTGTGGGACGGGGTGGGGTTTCTAGCGTCCGCCGCCAGCGCGGTGACCGAGGCCCGGCAGCTCAGCGGGAAGAAGATCTGCATGATCGCGGAGACCAATACGGAGGAGAGTGTGCGCGCGTGGTTTGCACGCGAGCATCTGGACTATGTGCCGTTTCCGTTTCAGGAGGAGGGGGAGATGGAGGCCGCCTTCGCTACCGGGAACTGCGCAGCACTGGCCGGAGAGCGAACGCGCCTGGCCGCAACCGGGGAGTTGATGGGGCATCACGGCCGGCCGGCGCGATTGCTGAGCGCGGTAATCTCCCAAGATCCGCTGGCGGCTGCGGTGCGCCAGGGAGATCGGCAGTGGGAGGCGATCGTGAGCTGGGTGATGGAAGCGCTGGTTCAGGCTGAGGAGAGTGGCGTGACTCGGGCCAACGTCAATGCGTTGCGTGCAGAGACATTGCGGGCCGAAGGAGCGGTAGAGGGGCGGGGAGTTGGACCGGCGTCCGCTTTGGCAGCAAATCCAACGCTATGGTTTTTGCTGGGGGGATCGCAGCAGATTGGGTCGCAGTTGGGCCTGGAGAATGACTGGGTGGACCAGATGATCGCGGCGACGGGAAATTACGGAGAGATCTATCGGCGCGATCTGGGCAGTGGTTCGGCGCTGAAGCTGCCCCGTGGGGAGAATCGCTTGTTTGCAGATGGCGGAGTGATGGTGGCGTTGCCGCCCCAGTAGGCCGGGTGTTGACCCGGCATCCGCAGCGATCAGCGAGAGGCCGTATCCTTGCGCCGGCCGAAGAGATCGCCGGCGAGCTTGGCCAGGCCCAGAAGTAGCGTTAAGACGCTGGTGGGCAGGCAGCCCATCACCACGATCAGGGAGAGCCAGCCGCTGCTGGTGCGCGGGCCCTGCCGGGTAACGCCGCCGAAGACGGTCATCATCAAAAGCGCAGCCAGCGCGCCTGCGAGCAGGATGGAAGAGCCGGTGACGAGAAGCTTGCGGGTATCTGGCTGCATAGAAGGTTGAACAAGGCGGAGAGGCAGGGCGGGGGCGTTTACCTGCGATAGGCCGCGAGCATGGCGTAGACCGCGACGCCGCTCACAGAGACGTAAAGCCAGATAGGGAAGGTCCAGCGAGCCAGCTTGCGGTGCGCCGGGAAGCGGCCGGTGAGCGAAAGGAAGAAGGTGATCAGAATCAGGGGAAGAGCGATGGTCGCCAGCAGGATGTGCGGCAGCAGCAAGACCCAGAGATAGATCAGGCGAGCGGCAGGATGGGTGGCGGGGAAGAGCATGTCTCCGTGCAGCATGTGGTTGGCGACGTAGGCCGCCAGAAAGGCGCTGGAGACGATGAAGGCTGCGAACATGCTGTTGCGGTGCGCCTGGGTCCGGCGGCTCCGGATGGAACGGAAGCCGTTGATCAGAAAGATGGCGCAGAGCGCGTTGAGCACGGCATCCAGTGCGGGAAGAAAGGCAAGGCGCGTCCCCGAGGCGTCAATGGGTGCGTGGTAGTACACCAGCCAGGCCAGGAACAGCGAGGCCAGAGCACTGAT
>JAKART010000222.1 GCA_021819255.1 Acidobacteriota bacterium | reverse complement strand
AAGGAGGAGAAGAAAATGCTCCCTTGGGCCGGGCCGTCATCGGAGGACTGGTGCTGGCCACCCTGGGCACGCTCACGTTCGTGCCCGCATTCTTCTCCTTGATGCACCGTCAGGACAGCCGGCAAGGCGGCCAGACCGGGCCGCAAGACGCGCCCGTCCCGGGCCCTACGAACGCCGAGCAGGAGTAGCAAACCATGAGCCAGGAGATCGGGACGACCAAACGGACAACGAGCGGCGGAGATCCGCAGGCCACGGGCTCCCACGCGGAGCCGACGGCGGCGTCGATTCCACGGCGGCGAAGCCTCACGCCATGGCTTCTGCTCACGCTGCTGGTGCTGATCGTTGCCGTCATCTGCGGCATATTCCGTCGCAAGCAGGCGGCGAGCAGCCTGGCCGGCTACACCCAGGCGAATGCGGCCCCGGCCGTCTCTGTTGCGGTTCCCGCGGTCGAGACCAGCGCCCAGGAGATTGTTCTTCCCGGCAATGTGCAGGCCTATACCATGGCTCCCATCTATGCGCGGACCACCGGATACGTGAAGGCCTGGTACTACGACATCGGTTCGCACGTGCGCCGCGGAGATCTGCTGGCGGTGATTGAGACTCCGGAGCTGGACCAGCAACTGGCTCAGGCCAAGGCGGAGCTGGCCACGGCGACGACCAACGACCGGCTGGCCAAGGTGACGGCGCAGCGCTACCGGACATTGATCGGCAGCCACGCGGTGACGCAGCAGAACACCGATACGGCCGTGGACCAACTGCGAGCGGATGACACGATGGTGAACTCTGCCCAGGCCAACATGCGCCGGCTGCAGGCGTTGCAGGACTTTGAACGGGTGGTTGCCCCGTTTGACGGCGTGATCACCACGCGCAACATCGATACGGGACAGTTGATCACCACCACCGGAAGCACGGTGACGGCGGGCGCCGGAACCATACCCGGCAACCGCGAGATCTTTGATATCTCCAGAGTGGATGTCCTGCGCGTCTTCGTCAATGTGCCCCAGGAGTATGCGCCGCTGGCGCGCCGGGGCGCAGCGGCGGTGCTGACCTTGCCCCAATATCCCGGCCGAAGCTTTCGCGGCACGCTGGTGCGGACCTCGGACGCCATTGATCCGGTGATGCGCACCCTGCTGGCGGAGGTGGATGTGCGCAATGCGGACGGAGAGTTGCAACCCGGCAGCTATGCCGAGGTTCACCTGCGCGTCACCGATCCGGTTCCGGTGCGGATTGTGCCGGAGAGCGCCTTGATCCTGCTTCCCGATGGAGAGTATGTGGGAACGGTAGACCGGAGCGGAAGGGCGCGGCTGGTTCGGATCACCGTGGGACGGGAGCTGGGGACCACGGCTGAGGTGCTCACCGGCCTGACGGACGGAGAGGCGGTCATCAGCAATCCTCCCGACTCGCTTACCAATGGCGAACGGGTCCGGGTTGTGGCCTCTGCGAACAACGGCATGGGTGAGGCCCGATGAGAGCGAATCGGAGCTTCGCAGGGGCTGCGCTGGCGCTTCTCTTGTGCGGCGTGGGGTGCTCGGTGGGGCCAAAGTACCAGCGTCCCTCCGCGCCGACGCCGCCTGCCTACAGCGACAACGGACGCAACGGAGACTGGACGCATGCCCAGCCTCAGGACGCGGCAGCCCGCGAGAACTGGTGGAGGGTCTATGGGGACGGCCAACTGGATCAGCTCGAGCAACGCTGCGCCGCCTCCAACCAGAGCCTGCTGGCCGCTGCTGAAGCGTATCAGCAGGCCCATGACATGGTTCTGATCAGCAAGTCTTCCCTTTATCCATCGGTTTCCATCAGCCCCGGCCTCAGCCGAAGCCGTTTCTCCAACACAAATCCTCTTCTGCCCCCCAACGTGCCGCTGACATTCTGGAACTTTCTGATTCCGGTGAATATCTCCTGGGAGCCGGATTTCTGGGGCAGCATCCATCGCCAGATTCAGGCCAGCCAGGCCGGCGCCCAGGCCTCTGCGGCCGATATGGCCAACCTTCGGCTCAGTCTGCAGGGCCTGCTGGCCACGACGTACCTGCAACTGCGCGGCGTGGATCTGCAGGTGCGGCTGCTGCGCAAGATGGTCAGCGCCGAGGAGAACACGCTGCGTCTCACTCGCGAGCGCTATCGGGTGGGCCTGGACAGCCGCAGTGACGTTGAGCTGGCGGTGGCGCAACTGCAGCAGGTGCGGGCCGAGCTTGTGGATCTGGGAGTGCAGCGAGCCCAGGAAGAACATGCGATCGCTGTCCTGGTGGGCGTGCCTGCCACCGGATTTCATCTGGCTGAGGATCCTCTGAGCGGCGAACCTCCGTCCATTCCAACCGGGATCCCCTCCGAGCTGCTGGAACGGCGCCCGGATATCGCCGCCAGGGAGCGCAATGTGGCTTCGGTCAATGCGCTGATTGGCGTGGCCGAATCCGCTTATTATCCCAACATCATGCTGGGCGCCAGCGGCGGCGTGGAAAGCGACCAGATCACCGACCTGATGCACAAGGGCAGCACCACCTGGGATGGCGCGGTGAACGCCAACGAGGTGATCTTTGACGGCGGCCTGCGCAAGGCGCAGGTGGCTGAGGCCCTGGCGCAGCGCGCGCAGGCTGTGGCGCTGTACAGGGAGCAGGTTCTCTCCGCCTTTCGGGATGTAGAGGATCAACTGGGAGCGCTGCGGATCCTGGCCCAGGAGACGGAACAGCAGCAGCAGGCCGTGCAGGCGGCCAGCGTGGGCGCCCAGCTCGCGAACCAGCGCTTCCAGCAGGGTTTGGGTAACTATCTGGAGGTGCTGACCGATCAGACGATCGAACTTCAGGATGAGCAGGTGGCGGCAGCCCTGCTGACCCGCCGCATGCTGGCCACGGCCAAGCTCATCATCTCTCTGGGGGGCGGGTGGAACGCCCGTCAGCTTCCCGCCGGCTGAGCAATCCCTTCAACGCGAGCTTGAGGTGGCTTCGGTCCGCAGCGGCTGGGAGTCCAGAATATGCTTGCGCAGCAGCCTTCCCGCGGTCGCGCCGTTGCCCCTGGCCAGCGCCTCCAGAATCCGCCAGTGGTCCTGTTGCGCGGCCACCAGATCGATCTGGTCCCGGAGCAGGCGGATCTGCACATGAACTTCCAGGGCCAGCGAGTCCCAGGTTCTCAGCAGGATGCGATTCTCGCTGGCGGCGACGATCAGGCGGTGGAAGCGGATATCGTGGCGGGTGTAGAGGCGGATATCATTGCGCCTGGCGGCGCCCAAGGAAGCGGTTGCCGCCTTCTCAAAGGGCTCCAGGTCCCCCCGCAGCCGCGTGGCCGCCTGCCGGGCCGCCAACTCCTCCAGGGAAGCGCGGACCTGATAGGCTTCGCGCACGTCCTTTACGGTGACCTGGCGCACCCGCGTGCCGCGGTAGGGAGCGGTGGTCACCAGTTCCATCCCCTCCAGCTCGCAGAGCGCCTCCCGCACCGGCCCCTGACTGGTGCGAAACTGGTCGGCGAGCTTGAGCTCGATCAGGCGAGATCCGGGAGCGAGTTCTCCGCTGAGGATCTGCCGCAGCAGCTCCCGCTTGATGCGCAGAGCCGTCGAGTCGCGCTGGAATCGGGGAGCGGCCAGAGACATCCGCCTATTATAGGGGCCGTTTTTCGGGAAACTATCAATTATTGGTAGCCTGCCGCTGAACGTCCCCCATTCGCGCCGTTGAACGTCCCCGGACGGAGATGGACAGCAGGAGACGTGTGAGGCCAGAGCTCTTCCGCTCCGATGTATCCCCAGTTCCCCATCTTTCCGGGTGTTCTCCCCCATCACGGGAGTGGCCGGCGTACCGGCTGGGGGCGGAAGGAATGCGTCGCAGCAAGCCCGGTTCGCGGGACCCATCCATATGGGAACGGCTATAATCTGCGCCAAGGCCGAAAGCCAAGGCTCAGGCCAAGACAGAGGTCAAGACAGAGGCCAAGACAGAAGGTCAGCACCGACGCCGGGCGAGCAGCGAAGCGGGTCTGTTCGGAAAGCTTCGAGGGTTGCGCTACCGGCCACGGACGCGGCTGCGCTACCGGCTGCGGACGCGGGCGCGCCAGGCAGGATAGGAAGCCGGCACAAAGTCGTGGCGGCTATGCCCGGAACGGTCCCTGGAGGGCCGGCGC
Source organism: Acidobacteriota bacterium (assembly GCA_021819255.1). GTDB lineage: Bacteria > Acidobacteriota > Terriglobia > Terriglobales > Acidobacteriaceae > Granulicella. The sequence continues at coordinate 750 of JAKART010000222.1, read as the reverse complement.
GGAGAGAACGCCAGGGAGGACAGGGATGGCCGACGGCAAGGGCTCCAAAGGCCTGGAGTTGGACCGCAGAGAGTTTCTGCGCTTGACGCTGATGAGTTCGGCGATGATGGCGGTGGCCGAGCTGGACAGCAACGCCGCCGCGCAGACGGCGCCGGCGGGCGCGGCCTATGCCGCGCTTTCGCCTCTGGCTCCGGGCGCGATCCGGCCGGAGGGATGGCTGCGGCTCTACCTGGAGCGGCAAGCCGAGCAGTTGGGCTCGCAGCTTCCGGAGGTCTCCTGGCCCTTTACCGAACCGTATTGGGCCGGAGAGGAGCAGGCCAAGTCCTGGTGGCCGTGGGAGCAAAAGGCCTACTGGTTTGACGGCGCCACGCGCCTGGCGCTGGTGCTGGGCGACCGGAAGCTGCTGGACAAGACCCAGCTCTATCTCCGCTACACGTTGGACCATGCCGCTCCAGATGGCTACCTGGGTCCGAAGTTCTTTGAGGATCCTGTGGGCAACTACCATCGCTGGCCCCAGAACGTCTTCTTCCGAGGTCTGTCGGCGAACGCCGACGCAAGGGGCAGCGAGCCATCCGGCCCGAATGAGGATGCTGTGCAGGCGTTGCGCAAGCACTACCTGAATGACAAGGCGGATTATGGCAAACCGATACGCAATGTCACCAATCTGGAGGATATTCTCTGGTGCTATCAGCAGACTGGCGACGCGCGGCTGCTGGAGATGGCCGAGAAGGCGTGGAGCGAGTACCTGAC
>JAKART010000221.1 GCA_021819255.1 Acidobacteriota bacterium | reverse complement strand
ATAAACCCCGTAGGGTCCATTGGATCCAATATCGGTGGAGGGCACGCCCAGATGCTGCAGGAAGGGCGTGTAGTCCGAGCCCGAACCCAGGTCGCCGATTCGCACTCTGTTGGAGGCGACAGCGGTTTGCGTACTCTCCGGGTGACCGGGGGAGGCGTGATGCTTCTGTTGGAGCTTGAGCCACTGCGTGTAGACCGTGCCGCCCTGGGGACTGGAAACCTCCCGCGTCAACTGGCGCAAAAACTTCTTGAGCGAAGGTACAGCCGAGGCGTCAAAGTTCGGCCCGGAGACACCTACATCGGTATTGAAGTAGGCTACCGCGTGGGAGAGTTCCTGGGCGTGTAGCTCAGCCCACTCCGTTGAGCCCATCAGTCCCTCCTCCTCCGCGTCCCAGGAGCAGAGAACGATTCTCCGCCGGGGAAGCCACCCTTGCTTGAGCAAGACGCCCAACCCCTGCGCTGCGCCGAGCATGGCGACGGTTCCGCTGTTCGGATCCACGGCTCCGTAGACCCAGGCATCCCGATGGTTGCCCGCGATCACCCAGTTGTCTCTCTGGGTGGGGTCGGTTCCGTCGATGGTTCCGATGACGTCCCAGATGGTGCGCAGCCGGTAGTCCTGCACCAGATGCATATGGACTCTGACTGCTCCGGTGCCCCCCAGATGATAGGGGAAGGGAAGACCCCCCTGCCAGGAGTGGGGAGATTGCGGCCCGTCCAGCGCCTTGAGGATAGGCGCGGCGTCCTGGTAGGAGAGCGGATTGGAGGGGATCGATGGCTGGTTCATCTTCTTCGGATTGGTGATCCGTTCGGAGCTGGGGAGGTTGAGCGTGGAGGCGATGCCGGGCGTCTCGGGATCGCCGGGATAGAGCGGCAGAAACTGCACGCTGCCCCGTTGCACTCCGGTAGCAGGCCGCCATGGCCCCTGGGGATAGACCGCGCCCTTGCCATAGCCATCGTCCGCGGGGTCAGAGTAGATCAGAACGCCTGCCGCTCCATACTGCTGAGCGATGTACACCTTCACACCGCGAAAGTTCTTTCCGTAGCGCACGAGGACGATCTTGCCCTTGACGCTGACTCCCATGGAGGCAAGCCGCTTGAAGTCCGCCAGGGTTCCGTAGTTGGCATAGACCACATCTGCGGTGACGTTGCCGGAGGGTGAAGAGCCGTGAAACGGCGGCAGGATGCGGGGATCGTTTTGAAAAGGGTCGCCGCCATCGACACTGGGGTCAATATGCTCCGGCGTCGGTCCGGACATGATCCGTTTCCCTTTGCTGTCAAAGGCCTCAATCCGGATGCGGACAGGCTTATTCAGCAGTACGCGAAAGGGCTGGATGGTGACTTGCAATCCGGCTGCGCGGAACTTCTCGGCCACGTAGAGCGCGGTGGCGTGGTCCTCCGGGGAACTGGCCCAGTGGGGAGCCTTGGTCAGTGTTTCCAACTCTTCCCGGGCCAGTGTTGTGCTGGGTACGGCCATGAAGGCCTGGTCCCAGCCGGCCTGGGCGGAGAAGTCATGAAAACCAAACACCTGGTCGGTTGAGGCTTGCGCCCACGCGGCGCGGGGGAAGCAAGCGCTCAGGGGCAGCAGAACAGCCACGGCGATGCCAGCGGAGATCTGAAAGAGGAGACAGGAAGGGACGGAAGCAGGGGGCCAGGCTGCGAATCGGCGCATGAAGCGATCCTCCAAAATAGTTCTGGGAGGAGTTTACGCCGAACCTTCATCTTGTTTCCGGCTACACCTGCTGCGTGCAGTACTTGCAACGGGTGGCCGCCGCTGGAATATCGCTGAGGCACTGCGGGCAGGGCTTTAGCGCTGCGGGCACGGCAGGCGGAGCCGGGGGGTTGAACTTCTTCAGCAGGTACTGGGTTGGCACCACCAGGAAGAAGTAGATGACGGCGGCAATCAGCAGGAAGTTGATGACCGCGGTGAGAAACGTCCCGTACTTGATCTCACCGCCGTGGATGTGGGCTACCAGGTAATCGAAGTTGGGCTTGCCCACCACCGCCCCCAGGAGCGGGTTGATGATATTGGTGGTCAGCGCGGTGACGATGCTGGTGAAAGCCGCGCCGATGATAACGGCAACGGCCAGGTCCATGACGTTGCCGCGCAGAACGAAATCGCGAAATCCCTTGAGCATGTTTCCTCCAGTCCATCAAACTCTGTGCGTGGATTGCTGCCTGAGTATACCCTTGCGAGCCAAATTTGCGCGGAGCGCAGGCCGCGGGCGGGTCTGGGGGAGGAGGGACGCAGGGTGGAAACTGTCCGGCCGCGAAGGATCTGACATAGGATGATCGAGCAGATTCCAGGAGGAACTAGACGACGAAGGCCCGCTGAGGGCTCCATCCGCAGTATTTTAACAAGATGAGCTCGTCTTCCATGCGTATTCGCCTGCTGGCCTTCGGTCCCCTCGGTTCGCTGTTTCCCGGCGGTGGGACGTGGCGCGAAGTTGCTCTGGGCGCCTCGGTGGCCGACCTGCTCGCGGCTTTGTGCAGCGAGGGGTCTTTGGACCGGGCTGCGCTGGGCAGCGTGGCTGTTGCGGTCAACCAGGAGTACAGCCGGCGCTCGCGCGAGCTGAAGGATGGGGACGAGGTTGCCATCCTTCCTCCGGTCAGCGGAGGAAGGGATGATGTGTCTCGGGGCGCCGGCAAGCATCCTTCACTCGCTCTGGTGCGTGGTCCGATCGACGGCGCAAGTATCGAGAGGGCGCTGAAGGCCGGCGCTGACGGGGCTCTGTGCGTCTTCGATGGCATCGTTCGCGACAATTCGCGTGGCCGCAGCACGCTGTACCTGGAGTACGAGGCCTATGAGGAGATGGCCCTGGGGCAGATCCAACTGCTGCGTGCCGAGGCCATCCAGCGCTTCGGCGCGCGCGAGGCCTCCATTGTCCACCGGTTGGGCCGCGTCGAGGTTGGAGAGACCAGTGTTTTCATCGCAGTCGCCTCTGCGCATCGTGCGGCCGCCTTCGATGCCTGCCGCTGGATCATCGATACCTTGAAGAAGACCGTGCCGATCTGGAAGCGCGAGCACTTTGTCGATGGCGCGGTCTGGGCTGATGGCGAGCCGTTTCCTGACGGCCTGGGCCAAAAAACGCGATAACGCCGAGGCTGGGCAGCGTTGCGCCTGTGGGGGAGGTAGTGTCCGGGCTTGCCGACTGGGCCGGCGTGAGGCTTGCCGCAGCATCTACAAGCTATGGCCCGGCGCGAGTAAGCTATGGCCCAGCGCGAGTTCAGGCCCAGGATGCAGAGCAAGCAGAGTTCAGCGGCCAGGCTGGATTGCGGCTTGTCTGATTTGACGGCCTGCGCTTGCAACGCGGATGCGGATGAGGTGAGACATCCCCAAGGCGCTCACCGTACAATCAAAGCATGACGACGAAGCGTCACAAAGGACCGCCTGCCGGAGAGACTGGACAGGAGGCTCTGTACCTCAAATCGCTCAGTGAGCGCCAGGTTCCGGTGAGCATCAAGCTTCGCGACGGCGAGGTCGTGAGCGGATGGATTGAGTACTTTGACGACAAGATGGTTCGCCTGACACGGGAAGGCAAGCCAAACCTTTTCATCTACAAAACGCAGATTCGGACCATCACAGAGGGTGGAGGTCCCCGTGCAAGTAACTTTACGATCCGTCCAGGCCGCCGCGGCTCAAGCTCCAGTGCGCCGTCGCCAGACAAGAGGCCGGGCCTGACATCATGATCCAGCTTCTTTCCACCGCCGAATCCATCGCTCGGGAGGCAGGCGCGCTGCTGCGCGGCTTCTATCATCGCGGTGTCCGCACCGAATACAAGGGCGAGGTTGATCTGGTGACCGAAGCTGACCGGGCCAGCGAAGCCTTAATCGGGGACCGGCTGCGCGCAGCTTTTCCCAGCCACGGCATCTACGGCGAAGAGGGAACGCGCGAGGGACTGGAGTCCGAGTATCGCTGGTATGTGGACCCGCTGGATGGCACCACCAACTTCGCACATGGTTTTCCGGTCTTCTGCGTCGTGCTGGGTTGCGAGTATCGGCGGCCCGGACTGCTTGCCGAGGAAGATGGCGAGATGGCCGCGGGAGTCATTTACGACCCTCTGCGGGATGAGATATTTTCCGCCTCGCGCGGGGGCGGAGCGACGCTAAACGGCGAGCCTGTTCACGTCTCCCGGGTCCGTTCGCTTGCTGAGTCGCTCATTGCCACAGGTTTTCCCAGCAAGAAGCGGCACAACAGCCCCAACGTACACTTCTATCAGGAGTTCACGCTGCGCTCGCATGGGGTGCGCCGGGCTGGATCGGCGGCGCTAGACCTGGCTTACATCGCCTGCGGACGCCTGGATGGATACTGGGAGTTCCAGCTCAATCCCTGGGATACCTCGGCAGGCTATCTTCTGGTGGAAGAGGCCGGGGGTAAGGTGACGCGTTTTAACGGCAGCAAGTTCGCGTTGGACAGCCGCGAGATTCTGGCTTCCAATGGCCTGCTCCATCCCCCCATGCAAGAGCTGTTTGGCGACATGTTTGCCGGCCGCAACCTGGCGCCGATCCTTACCCCGGCGGAGTTTGCCGCGCGGCGCGCCGCCCATACGCTGTAAGGCCGGTTCAAGGGAAGGCCAGAGCAGGTTGACGTTTGACCTGGCCGATGGAACCATTCCCCGTATTTTGGCGGTGTTCTTGGGAGTTCACTGCAAGGTCCAGTCAAATTGGGTAATATATCGGTGAAGTTGTGATTCAAGGCAGCATCAAGGAGAAATTGAGATGGCGTATGTAATTGCGGAACCCTGTATCGGCACCAAGGATCGTGCCTGCGTGGACGCTTGTCCGGTCGATTGTATTCATCCCAAGGCCGGTGAGCCCGGAGCGGACGCCGACGATCAGCTCTTTATCGATCCAGCCGA
>JAKART010000220.1 GCA_021819255.1 Acidobacteriota bacterium | reverse complement strand
CGGCCAGGCGCACGATCAGCTCAAAGTCGGAGCGAACGCCGGACTTGTCCGCAGCCTTGGAGACCAGTTGCAGATCCCCATAGCTATTGGTCACGGTGCCGGCTTTCTCATACAGGTTGGCGGCCGGCAGGACCACGTCGGCCAGAGCGGCCGTCTCTGTGAGGAAGAGATCCTGCACAATCAAAAAGGTCGACGCCAGCGTGGCCGGATCGATCCCGTAGCGCCGGACGGGGTTGGAGCCAACCACATAGAGCGCGGAGAGCTTGCCCGCGGAGGCGGCGTCAAACATGGCCAGCAGGTCCAGACCGGCCGTAGCAGAGGCTTTGTACTCGCCAGCCAGTGCGGAGCCGGAGAGTGGCTGATAGCCCGGGAGCACATCGGGGAGCACTCCCATATCGGCGGCGCCGCGAGAGTTGACGTAGTCGGAGAGCAGAGCGAAGCGGGCCTGCGGCAGGGCGGCGATCAGGCTTGCCAGCTCGCCACCGCGCAGTTCATTGCCCACCACAACGACCAGATCGTCTTCCGCGCGGACGGCTTTGGCAAAGTCGTTCTCTTCGCCCAGGCTCTGGATGAACGCTCCATAGCCAAACGACGTTATGGGCGCGAAGGCCTTGGCCTGGCGACGGAGTTTGATCGCTTCGTGGTTGGCGACGTACAGGCGAGCCTTATTGAGACGGACGTTGGTGCGAATGTTCCAGGCGGTCAGCGGCGCCTGGTTCGTGGGGTCGCCGCCCACCAGCAGAATGGCTTGCGCGGTCTGTACCGAGCGTTGAGAGGCAAAACGTGACTTCCCGTCCGTTGTGCCCGTTCCCGCCAGGGCGTTGGCCAAGGTCACGAAGTCCGCGGTGCGGTGATGGTCGATGTTGTTGGTACCGATGACCGTGCGGGCAAACTTCTGCAGGAGGTAATTTTCCTCGTTCGTGGCGCGGTTGGAGCCGATGACGCCGATTGAATCAGGGCCGCGATCCTGGCGAAGATCGCGCAGCCGGGCTCCCGCGAAGCTCAGGGCCTCCTCCCAACTGACGGGGGTCAGCTTCCCGGACTTTCTTACCAGCGGCTGGGTAAGCCGCTCCACATGGTTGGCGAAGTCGAAGGCGTAACGCCCCTTGTTGCACAGGAAGTCGCCGTTGATGCCGGACTTGTCCCGGTTGTCGCCGCGCACGATTTCGGCGCCATCCGCAACCGGGCGGACGCCCAGGGTCGTCTTGCATCCATCCCCGCAGTGGGTGCATACCGTGGCGGTGTGGTTCATCTCCCAGGGGCGAGTCTTGTACCGATAGGTGCCGGAGGTCAGCGCTCCCACCGGGCAGGCGTCGATGCACATGCCGCACTGCTCGCAGTCAAGCTGAGCCAGATCCTCCCCATGGGCGGATACTCCGGAGAGCTGCGGAGGTACGTTGGGAGCGATGACCGAGGAACTGCCGCGATTCTGCACGCCCAGAGCGAAGATGTCCATCCCCTCGCCGCACATGCGTACGCAGCGGTAGCAGAGAATGCAGCGGGGGCGGTCGAAGTAGACCACGGGAGACCACTTCTGCTCCTCGCGATGGTTCTTCGGCTCGGCATAGAAGCTCTCTGCCGCTCCATATTTGAAGGTCATGTCCTGCAGTTCGCACTCTCCACCGGCATCGCACACCGGGCAGTCCAGGGGATGGTTGCCGAGCAGCAGTTGCAGGGTGGCCTTGCGGGCCTGGGCGATCTCCGGGCTTTCGGTGATCACCACCATGCCCTCCGCCACGGGAGTCGTACACGCCGTCTGCAGCTTCGGCACCTTCTCGATCCGCACCACGCACATGCGGCAGGCGGCCTGGAGCGAGAGCCCGGGGTAGTAACAGAAGGCGGGGATCTCGATCCCGTGCGCCTTGCAGGCCTCCAGCAGCAGCGTGCCCGCGGGAGCGGTAATCTTCTTGCCGTCTACGGTAAAAGTAACCTCTGCCATCAATGGGCTCCTGCGTGTACGTTTGCACCCACCGGGGTGATCTTGATCAGGGGGCTGGCGACGCGAACCCCGTTCAGATACTCCTCGAATTCGCTGCGGAACTTCTTGACAAAGCCCAGGGTAGGCATGGCGGCTGCGTCACCCAGCGGACAGAAGGTTCGGCCCAGCATGTTTTCGGCGATGTACTGAACGCTGTCGATGTCCTTTTTCGTACCCCCGCCGGCATGGAAGCGCGTCAGGGTCTTCTTGATCCAGTCGGTACCTTCGCGGCACGGGATACACCATCCGCAGGACTCGTGCTGGTAAAAGCGGATGGTGCGCAGGGCGAACTCCACCATGGAGACCGTCTCATCCAGAACGACGATGCCCCCGGAGCCGAGCATGGTGCCTGCCTTGGCCATCTGATCGAAGTCCAGGCCAACGTCGATCTCATCGGCGCGCAGCACGGGGCAGGATGCGCCGCCAGGCACCACGGCCTTCAGTTTCTTTCCGCCGCGAATCCCGCCGGCCACGTCATAGATCGCTTTGCGCAGCGAGTAGCCCATGGGGAGTTCGTAGACGCCCGGGCGCTCCACATGGCCGGAGATGCCGAACAGCCGCGTGCCGCCGTTGCGCTCGGTGCCCAGCTTGGCATACGCCTCGCCGCCCATCAGCAGAATGTGGGGCGCGTTGGCGATCGTCTCGGCGTTATTGATCACCGTCGGTCCACCGTAGAGGCCCACGACGGCAGGGAAGGGCGGGCGGATGCGCGGAACGCCGCGTTTGCCCTCCAGCGACTCCATCAGGGCCGACTCCTCGCCCACCTCGTAGGCCCCGGCGCCGGTCTGGGTAATGATGTCGAAGTCCACGCCCTGATTGCCGAAGATGTTCTTGCCCAGGAAGCCCCGGGAGTAGGCGTCGGCGACAGCCTTTTCCATGATGTTGAGCAGGTATCGGTACTCCCCGCGCAGATAGATGAAGCCCATCTTCGCGCCCACGGAGAGACCCGCGATCATGGTGCCCTCGATGATCGAGTGCGGGTCTTCGCGGAAGATCAGGTGATCCTTGCAGGTGCCGGGCTCGGACTCGTCGCCATTGACCAGAATGTACTTTGGCTTCTCGGAGACCTTGGGAACGAAAGACCATTTCATGCCGGTGGGGAATCCCGCGCCACCGCGGCCCCGGAGACCGCTGGCCTTCATGGTGTTGATAATCCAATCCGGACCTTCCGCGATAGCCTTTTGCGCAGCTTTGTAGCCATCCATCTCCAGGTACTTGTCGATGTTGGCTGCACCCAGACCAAATCGGCGGGAGAGAACTTTTACTTCATCGGGGTGTGAGGCAAGAGTTGGCATACTGGTTCCTTACCGTGAGATTCCAGTTTACGCGAATTTGTCGAGACGCTGGGCCAGCCCTGTGTTCTGCAAGAATGCGGTCAACGTCAAAAGGAGTGCTTTTGAAAGGCACGCGGAACGGGCGCATGGAACAAGGGCTGTCGCCGGGTGCGAGAATCGTTCGCTGGAGTCCATTCCGCATCCCGGCGAGGGCGACTCGGATTGTTCCAGCGCTCGAAGGAAAATCATGAACGGAGTCTGCATGGCGAATGCCAGGACTCTCCGCCCACAAAGCATGGAGACGCCGTCCATGCATTCGACTGGAGAACATGGCGAGGTTGAGCACAGACTGGCTGGATCGGGTCCAGGTAGCATCGATGCTGCCACCGCGGAGCTCAAGGCTATTTGGCCTCGCGGGCGCGATAGCTGTCCAGAACGGCGTCCAGCTTCACCGGAGTCAGGTCGTCGTGGAAGTCATAGTTCACCTGGACGGCCGGGGCCCAGCAGCAGGCGCCGATGCACTCCACCTCCTCCAGAGAGAAGAGACCGTCCGGGGTGGTCTCTTTGTGATCGATACCGAGTCTGTCCTTGCAGTGGTCAAGCAACTCGAAGCCGCCGCGCAGCATGCAGGAGATGTTGGTGCATACCTGCACGTTGTACTTCCCAGCCGGCTGGGTGCGCAGCATGGAGTAGTAGCTGAGAACATTGCGGACATCGAGTTCGAGCAAGTCAAGCCGTTCGGCGATTTCGCGGACCACGGCATCGGAGACGTAACCCACCTCATCCTGCGCGTAAAGCAGCATGGGGACAAGCGCGGAGCGCTTCACCGGGTAGATGGTCGCGAGCTTGTCAAAGCGAGCGGCTGTGGCGGGAGAAAAGATCGACTGAGAGATGGTGGCCATAAGGATCTTCCTGCGGCGGAATGGAGTGAGACAAATCTTGCAACCGCAACTACCAGATTACCGCGCTTCGGCCAGCATCTGGCGAGCAAACTGCTCCGCGGCCATGTCCATAGCGATGGAAGTTGCCGGTTCATGGTCCTTGCCCCATGTGACGGTTCCGTCCTCGTTCAGCATAAAAGGCTCTGCAGGCTCTCCGCTGTGTTGCATATCACGAAATGAAAATCGAAGCCAGCGGTCGTTGACGCGCAGGGTGATCTGGTCTGCGCTCACCTCGACAACGGCATGATGGGTGCTGTTGAGTCCGTGGGCTGCGGCATAACTGCGCAGCAGAGAGGCCCAGGACGTCCAGAGTTCGGCTTGGAGGCGAGGGTTCAAGTGAGTCCGTGCGCGTGCGCGGTTGAAGGGGCGGGAGCTGCGTAAAGCGGTTGCGGCAGAAACAGCCCAACCGCGGTGGTCTTTTCGTCCTTCAGGGAGCGGAGCGGCCGGCCTTGGGGAGAACCCTCGCCGCCCTCTCTGCGTGGTCTCCGGCGACGGCAGCATCGAAGCTCCTAACGGTCAATGGCTCCCAGAACGATGTCGATCGAACCAATCACGGCGACCACGTCTGCAATCATACGGCCTTTGCACATGGTCTCCAGAGCTTGCAGATTGGCGAAGTCGGCGTTGCGCATGTGTACCCGGTAAGGTTTGGAGGTGCCATCCGAGACGACGTAGTAGTTCATCATGCC
>JAKART010000219.1 GCA_021819255.1 Acidobacteriota bacterium | reverse complement strand
AGAGCGTGCCAAATCCCTTCTACGGGCTCATCACTACCGGTCCAGAGTCACAACCGACCATCGCAAAAAGCTTCCTGGTGGCTCCTTTCCCGCAGTTCCCGACAGTGACCTATTCCTATCCGACGGGCGGGTATGAGGACTATAACTCCTTCCAGTTGAAGATGGACAAGCGCTACTCGAACGGCCTGAACCTGCTTGTAGCCTACACAGGTCAGAAGCAGATCGACGACTGGTCTGGAATTCAGAACGTCGGCAACATCACGGGAGGTATCCAGAACGTCTATGACTCTCTTGGGGAACGGGCTATCTCTTCCAACAATATTTCACGGAGCTTTGTCGCCAGCGGTACCTACAGTCTGCCGGTCGGGCGCGGCCGGCGGTTCGGATCCCAGTGGAACAGGCCTGTAGATGATGTGCTCGGCGGCTGGCAGATCAACGCCATCTGCACCGAACAGAATGGCTTCCCGATCTCGGTCAATACTCAGAATACCTCCCACTCCGGCAGCGAAGTTCTCAGGCCGAACCTGACCGGAGTGAACCCCTCTGAGCCAGGACCTGCCGCATCCAAATTGAATCAATATATCAATCCTGCAGCATTCACGCAGCCTGCTCCTTTCACGTTTGGCAACACTCCTCGCACGCTATCGAATGTACGTGCTCCGGGTTACCACGATATCGACTTTTCTCTGTTCAAGACTCTTTCTCTCACCAGCCGCATCAACGCGGAGATCAGAGGAGAGTTTTTCAACGCGCTGAATCAGGTTCAATTCGGATATCCCAACTCTTTCCTGACTTCACAGCAGTTTGGAGTAATCAATTCTCAGGCAAACTCTCCTCGGCAGATCCAAGTGGCAGTGAAGATTCTCTGGTAAAAACCGGTCTCTTCACGGACAATGACCAACATTCTGCGGTTCCTCCTGGGTGGGGAGCATGCAAGCAGCTTCGCTGCATGCATGCTCCCCTGCCCAAACTGTTTTCCACCATTGCTCCACCATCTTTGTCCTCCCATCCTTGAACCGGCCGCGGAGATTCGAAAGGAAAGACAGGTGACGCCATTGCTTCGCGGCCGGCCATGGCGATTTCGTAGACCCGGAGCAGCGATGGCAAGAAATGCTCCCTGGAGTTACGCCGCGGCATTCAAGACGGAGGTAGACCTGGCCGCAGCCACTCTCGAAGAAGACAAGACGCCGGCTGAGCCAGCTCCACAAATTCGCCATCACCCCAACCGGATCCAGCAATGGAAGTTGAGGCTTGTTGTTGGCTGTTTCGTGCTTTGTCCGGAAGGCAAGAGTCGCACTCAACTCCGACTTGGAGATCTTTCCGTGTCGATGGATCTTGGAAAGCGATGTGGCGGGGTGCGCTTGCCTTCCACGATCGCGAGCCGGCTGGCGCGGAAAGTAAAATCTGAAAAGTAGCATCCAGGGCTAGGCCTGGGGCGCCAGTTGCGGACCCTGAGCTTCAGCGCCTGTGAAAGTGCGGCATAGTTCGGTGATTTCCACCGAAGCTCAGAGGGTTGGACGCCGTGGCGGACCCTCCGCCACCTAAAAAAAGAAGATCGACATGAATCGAAGACGGTTTGTAAAACAATTGACGGCTGGAGCATCGCTGCTTGCCGCGCCTCCGCTCCTTGGGGGCGTTATTGGCGGCAATGCAGAGAGACACGGTGCTCCAAAAGCAGCCAGGGATGGAGCGCCCAGTCGGCGTTGGAGCCAATCGTCGTTGTCGAAGGGATTCATTCAGCCGCCGCGAACTGCGGCCCCGTGGGTTTATTGGGTGTGGCTGGGGGTGGACACTACGCCCGAAGCAATGACCTTTGACCTGGAGCAGATGAAGGCCAAGAATATCGCTGGATTCATTCTTTATGGCAACCAGGCCGGAAGTCTGCCACGGGAAATTCCAGCGCAGATACTGGTGAAGAAGAGCGGACGTTTTGAATACGAATATGTCAAGAACAGCGATTATGACAACTTCCACACCACCCCAATCCCGTTTCCACCCCTGGATGCCTGGACGCCGCGTTGGCGCGAGCACATGCGTTATGTTGCTAGAGAGGCATTGAGACTGGATCTCCAGTTCTGTCTCACGATAGGGCTGGCTGGAACTTCTGGACCCATTCCCGAGGAATATGGGAATCAGGAACTCATTTGGACTGAGACGTTGGTTCGCGGAAACCAGGAGTTCGATGGAGCCTTGCCTGCTGACGGACCGCAGGATCGCGCATCTGGCTACCGCCGCGATGTGGCCGTGCTCGCAGTTCCCGATGCCTCCGACTATTCCGCAAGCCAGGTCATCAACCTCACGGCGAAGATGCTCCCGGATGGAAGTCTGCGGTGGAAGCCGCCGGCGGGTGATTGGAAGATCCTTCGTTTTTCGCAATCGGCGACCGGCGCGCAAAACCAGTATGGAATCTTTTCCGATGCCATGAGCGCGGAGGCCACTGACAGGTTGTGGGAGGCCACCGTGGCTCCGCTGCTCCAGGAGATGTCGTCCGATGAACGCAAAGGTTTGATAGGTCTGGAGGACGACAGTTGGGAGGGCGGACGTTTCACCTGGACCAAGGACTTTGCCGAAGAGTTTGCGAGCCGGCGAGGTTACGATCTGATTCCCTACCTGCCGCTGCTTGCCGGAAGCGCCGGGCGCGATGCGACCATGAGGCGGCAGATTGAACGCGACTACAAACTGACGATCAGCGACTTGATGGCGGATCGTCACTACGGCCGTCTTGAGCAGCTATGCAAGGAGAATGGGCTGATCTTTTTCTCAGAGGCCGCCGGCCCCAATCTATATCAGGCGGACCTGCTCAAGACCACCAGCAAGGTAGATGTCATGATGGCTGAGTTCTGGATGCCAAGCTTCCACCGTCCGACTCCCAAGAGCAGATTCTTTGCCCGCAATGCGGCCTGCGCCAGCCATATCTATGGATCGCGGATCGACATGGATGAGGCATTCACGAGCCTGGGACCGGAGTGGGAGGTTTCGCTGTTTGACATGAAACCCGTGAGCGACCAGGCGTTTTGTGATGGCGTAAACCGGATTTGTGTTCATAACTTCAGCCATTCGCCCTCTTTGACTGCGAAGCCAGGCTATGTGTATGTGGCCGGCACCCATTATGAGCCGCGCGTTACTTGGTGGGAGCAGACACCGGCCCTGACTGCTTACCTTGCCCGCTGTTCGTTTCTGTTACAGCAGGGTACGTTTGTAGCGGATGCAGTCTTTTACAAAGGCGACAACATCGGTGCGGGTGAACCGAAGAAGCAGTTCCATCCGACCCTTGGCAAGGGCTACGATTATGACTGCGTCAATACGGACGTTTTGTTGACCAGGATGCGCGTGGAGGATGAGCAGATTGTCCTGGACGATGGGATGAGGTATCGCGTCCTGATTCTGCCGGAAGACCAGCCGATGCCATTGGCCGCTCTCAGAAAGCTGGCCGAGATGGTGGATGCAGGGGCCAAAGTTGTGGGCCCGGCTCCTGCGGGTCTTGCCGGCTTACCTTTGCGCGAGGAGGAGCCGCGGGAGTTTCAGAGTCTGGTTGCACGGCTTTGGGGCAGCCGCCCTGTTTCTAACGCGTCGAAGTCGCCGATCGGCTCCCGATGTCTGATCTCAGGACAATCAGCCAGACAGGCACTGCTGAATGCCGGCGTTCCGCCTGACTTTGAGCAGACCGGACTCAGCGCCAGTGGAGAGATTCACTGGATTCATCGCAGGACAAAAGATGCCGAGATCTACTTCGTGGCGAGCCAATGGCGGCCGGTGGAAAGACTGGACTGCGTCTTTCGCGTGACAGGCAGGCAGCCGGAGCTTTGGGATCCGGTGACCGGAGCCATGCGGGATGCCGAGGCGTTTCTCCAGGACGGCGGCCGCACCACCGTGCCGCTAAAGTTCGGTCCATGCGGCTCGATCTTTGTGATCTTTCGCCGACCCATTCCCTCCACTGCGAGGGGAGCGGGCAGAGCGAATGAGCCGGAAGAGGAGAGAGTTGCACTCACCCTTTCAGGCCCCTGGGAGGTAAGCTTTGATCCGAAGTGGGGAGGGCCGAGGCAAGCTACCTTTGACACACTCGTCGATTGGACACAGCGGCCTGAGATGGGGATCCGCTACTACTCTGGAAGCGCCGTCTATCGAAAGAGTTTCCATTTTGACCGTGGAACCCAGAAGGATGTGCGTGTGGTGCTGGACCTGGGCGAGCTGCGTGAGGTCGGTGCAGTGCGGCTCAACGGTCGTGATTGGGGGATCGTTTGGACCAAACCGGCGCGGTTGGATGTGACCGACGCTCTCGAAGCAGGCCAAAACTTTCTGGAGGTGAAAGTGGTCAATCTCTGGCCAAATCGCTTGATCGGGGATGCGGGATTGCCGGCGCAGTCGCGATTCACGGAGACGAATGTGCGCAAATTCAACTCCCATTCACCCCTCATGCCATCTGGCCTGCTGGGGCCGGTTCGGCTGTTGTCCGTGGAAGAGTCGAGTTCGTGATTGGATCGGCAGAGCGGCATCTCTGGTGTACCACGAGACTACGGCGGCATCTTTCAGGTCTTTTGTTGCAGGGGGTAGGAGCCGGAAGTCTGCGGCTTAAGGGCCTGAACCAGCCGTGTCCGCCGCCTCCTTAAGACTTAATCTTGGAGACTCCATCTTCTCGATCGAGTTATCCGGTGGAGGCGCCTGGGAGGGGCTCGGTCCATGCGGCGGAAATCTTGTTGTATCGCGCCGCCGCACAGAAGCTTCTTGCAGCTTATCTGCCCATGCGATCTTCTTGTCTCCCGTCTCGCCGGCCTCTGCATTCACTCTTCGATCGCCTCCTTCCATCTTCGGCTGGCGGAGGTCTGAACATCACGCGGTATCCTCTTTGCGTCGGTGAGTGCCCGGAAACGGTCTAGCTGTGGAGGCTCAATAGGT
>JAKART010000218.1 GCA_021819255.1 Acidobacteriota bacterium | reverse complement strand
TGGCCACCCAAAAAACTTCGCACTGTCGTCAGTTCAGCGCCTTTTGCAGGCAGGCCGTCTTTGAGCCGCAGCAGCTTGATCCTCATGCCTTCCCCAATGTATCCATGGTTCGGCTGATCCGGCGGGTAGGAGATGGTATACAGCCACTCGCCATCCCGGGAGAGGTGCGGAAACCAATCCTGCGTGTCGGAGCCATGCGTGATCTGCTGTGCCTGTTTGTCTCCTGGCCCCGCGCCGTCGGCGGGCATGCGCCATACATCCCACTTGCCGGAGCGGTTGGAACAGAAATAAATCCACTTGCCGTCGGCGGAGTACTCCGGTCCGTCGTCCCTGGAGTTGCCTGAGGTCATCTGCAACGCGTCGCTTCCATCCGCTTGGATGCGATAGATAGGGGAGCCGCGTCCCAGGGTCTCGGTGCAGGCCAGGTACTTGCCGTCGGGTGACCAGCCATGCATCCAGCCCGGACGAATCTCTCGTACGGCGCTCCCATCACTGTCCATCACCAGAATCGGATTGGCGAGGCCCGCCGGGCCGCGAGCATGCGCCGGCATGGGCAGCCTGATCGCGGTAGCGCCGATGCGCGTTCCATCCCGGGAAAGAGCATGATCGTTGGTGAAGGCCAGCTTGGAGCTCGCATCGATCTTCTCCGGCTTTGCTCGGTTGGCGCCTTGCAAGGGAATGCGATAGAGGGATCCGCCCATGTCAGAGATAAAGAACAGCCCATCGGAGCTCCAGTTGGGAGCATGCCACTCTCCCTCAAGCGAGAAGAGCTTCTGCGTCGCCTTTGTCCGCACGTCATAGACCATGAAGTTGGTGCGGTACTTTGCTGCCGCCGCACGGGATGGGGAGCGGGTCTGCGCCCCGGCTCCGGCAGAAGCCAATAGCAACCCCAGCGACAGGCCCGAAAGCTCAGCAATGCCCAGACGGAACCATTTCACGGGAGATCCTCCTTAGCCTTGCGCCAATCTTCGGCTTGTCACAGTGTACGGCCGCAGGCGCTTTCTCCGCTCCAAGTCTTGGTAGGGTAGCGGGCCGGCCGGACGCCGCCGGCGGACTCTCTGCCCAGCGGTGGATGGTGGGCATCCTGCTTCTCGCCTTTTGCGATGTGGGGTCACGCTGCTCGCGCAGCCAAAGAGCGCGTTTCCGACTCTTGCATCGCGTCTTCAACCCGGCTCCGGCTTCTCCCTCAAACGCCTCCCGGGTGAGCACAGCAACTTCCGGACGCAAGATCGTCGGAGCTCGGGCGCGGCCGCACCCTCGATCGGGTCACTTTGTCCCTGCCACCCCTGCCACCCCGGCTACCGCGGGCGCTGGCGCGGCCGTCGGTTCCACCTTCAGCGCCAGGCGCGGAAACCGGAAGCTGGCCGCTGCATCGTCAATCACGTTGACCTGACAGATGTAGGTTCCCGGCTTCAACTGCTCTACCGGAACATCAAACTGGAAGACCGCCGCGTTCTGCGCCGGATCATTCACCTTCTGCGCTGTCACCACCGGTGTCTCATAGACCCGGGTGCCCTTGCGCAGGAACTCGATGCTGGTCAGCACCCGAATCGGATCCTTCCGCGCACCCTTCTCCTGCGCCGGGTCATACACCTCGTACAGGACGTAAAGATGCTGCCCCTGGCGGAAGACATGCGCCACATTGGGTACCCACTCCAGACCGTCGCGCACCAGCGGGTTTTGGCCATACTTGTCCTTTTCGGGCACTCTCTGGCTGGCGATCAGCACCGAACTCATCTTCAACGGAGCCTTCTTCAGATCCGGAACCTGGATATCGGTCTCAAAACTTCCCATGTTTCCCGTCTGATCCTCGCGCACCACAAACTTCAAATGGTAGTGCCCCGGCGCCAGGTTAAAGTTCGTCGTGTACTCGATGTTCTTCTGCCGAACCTGCTGCGACTGGTTGACGGCCAACTTCACCGTCTGGCGCACGTTGCCAACCACAATGCCCTCAGCGTTCTTCACCTGTCCTAAGATGTCCAGCGCGGCCTTGTCCCGGTCGCCGCCTTTGACAAACGGAATCTGGGAGCCCGGCACAATCAGGCTCACCGGGACGGAGTACATGTTGCGCTCCTCCATGAAGTAGAGCGCCTGCAGATACACCGCTACATCGGTTGCCGGCAGGTCGCTGCGCATCTGTTCGTTCAGGGCTTCTTCTCGGTCCTCGCTCTTCTGGTGCCGGAAGTCCGCTGCCGCATAGTAACCAGACCTGTACTCCAGCTTCACATCCGGCCGGTCTACCTTCACCAGCAGGTGCCGATAGGAGCCATCCATCTTCGGGTTCGTTGACCGGAAACCGAGAATGTAATAGGCCTCCGTATCATGTTGAACCTGCTCAAAGGCGGGAGCGAAGTCATTCGCATCAAAGAATGCCTTGCCCCCGGTGTCCGTACTCAGTGTGCTCAGCGTCGACTGCGAGCTGTAGTTCGAGCTGAACTGCGCCGTCGCCGCTGCGCCGCTGTAAGCTGAGTTGCCGCGCAGGCTTCCCTGGGTTGCATCTCCCAGCGGGGAGAGAGCTTGCAGCCCCCGCGCATCCACAGAGTAGATGGCCATGTTCGCCTTGGCCGCCTCATTGGTTGCGGCCCTCAGGCTGGCCTCATTTTCAATGCCATTCTTGGTCAGACCGCCAGAAAAGTACAACATGGACTTGCGCTGCGCCGTCTTCTCCAGGCTCTGGGCGATAGCGCGAATGGCGAGCAACTCACGGTCCGTATTCAGGCTGTTGAACTCGGTGTCGTTGGCGGCAAACGATCCCGAATCATCGGAGGTTCCGCTGGTGGAACCGGTGGTGCCGTTGGCGAACCCGGTCTCATCCGTACCGTTGTAATTGGCCAGCACGTGCAGCAGCGCTGTCTTGTTGGAGGTGAAGTCCTGGTCCAGGGATAACCCGGTTGACATGCTCACCAGCGCCACCAGATCCGCGGGCCGCATCTGGGTCTTCACGTACTGCTCCGCGGCGTCCACTGCGCGATCGATATCCTCATCCTGCATCGAGCTCAGATCGAAGAAGATCACGATAAGGCGATGATCCTTCAACATCTTCTGATCGGCCACATAGTTCCCGTTCAGCAGATCCGCCACAGACATCTTTCCTTCAGCCGTTGTCGGCTCGGCCAGTGTGGCAGCATGGTCCACGTTCTCGTAGTCGAAGCTGATGATCTTCTGTTCCCGTTTGTTCTCGTAGATATGGAAGTCGCCGGCTTTCAGCCCCTTCACCACTTCTCCTGTCTTCCGGTCCCGCACCACCACATTGGTCAGCACAATGTTTGTGCTCACCTTCATCCGGAAGGTTCCGGCGCCCATTTTCTGCACCGTCTGCGCGGACGCCGAACTCTGCGTGGAGGCCAGGCTCGGCGCCGTCTGCCCCGCTCCCTGGCCCAACGCAGATCCTGCGCCGGGGCCCAGGCCCATCATGATCGCCAACGCCGATGCCACGATTCGCCGCATCTGTCTCCTTCTGCCGTCCACCGTTTGCGTCTCTGGCTCTAGAACCTGTAGCGTGCCTGGACCAGCAAGGACCGCATGGGAGCCGAGCTGGTTACCTCGCCAAAGTTCGCCGAGTTCTCCGTCGTATCGATTTGGTTGTACTGCACTGTATTGAAGACGTTATCGGCTGTCACTCGCATCTCCAGGGAGCGGGTTCCGGCGAACTGCATGAGCCGCGAGAGCGATGCATCCACGGAAACGGTGCCCGGCCCCTCAATGGAATCGCGTGAAGCCGTCCCATACTCTCCCGCCGGAGCCGTGAAGGCAGCCTTGTTGAAGAAGTCAGTCACTCTACCCGTTCCGTTGATTGGCGCACTGAAGACCCGGTCCGGCCGCAGCGTGAACAGACCGCCGGAAGCAGCCTCGGCCTGGCTGCCCGAGTAGGAGGGAGTGAAGTACTGACCGGTCGAGAACTTGAACGTCCCACTCAGTAAAAATCCATCCAGTGCGCGCGACCAGAACCCGCCCTGGTTGAAGAACCTCCGGTTGGGCCCGAAGGGAAGTTCCAGGAGCCAATTGCCGCTGGCGCTCTGGCGTATGTCAAACGATGAGTTCCCCTCCTCCAGATACAACTTCCGGAAGTCCTGCACACTGGTGGCGCTGGAGCCGCCTACGGAAGACGCATCATCGATCGAATGCCCATAGGTGTAAGTGACTCCCATCGAGATCCCCTTCTGTTGCCGCTTCTGAAAGCTGACCACCAGCGAGTTGGCATGGGATCCCGCCACCGAGGTCTCATAAGAAAAGGGGGCGATCCCGGGCGTCAGGACTCCGTCCGGGGTGCTGTTGGGTGAGCCCACAACGTCTAGACCACTTCCCTTTGCCCCGCTGTAGCCCAGGTTCATCACGATCTGCAACGGCAGCGTCCGTTGCAGATTCAGGTTGTAAGCTTGCACCATCCCCAGCCGATAGTTCTTGTTCACCGCATAATCGTTCTCCACCAACTCCGCCGTGGAGCAGCCAAAGCCATTGCCCAGCGTCATATTGGCCGTCGTCGTTGGAGTGGTGGTAACGCATCCGGTGGCGGTCGGCGTTGGATTCCCGCTGCTGGCTACTGGAATATCGTTGGTCTGCGTGATGGCAAACGGCGGCTGGTAGGCCAGCGACCTGGCGACGGTCCCAAACTGCCCGGTGTTGTAGTTGATGCCATATCCGCCGCGCACCACCCAGTGTTGCAGCAGCTTGCCCACCAACTCCCCGATCACGTTGTTGCCGTTGGCCAGGTTGGAGGCTCCCGTCGGCCGCCACGCAAAGCCCAGCCGAGGAGCAAACATCGTGCGGTCTGGATTAATCAGCCCCGCCGGAAACTTGCCCTCATACGTTCCCGTGCCGCCTGGCTCTACGGGATCCACCTCGGTGAAGTTCTCATTGTGATCCAGGTTGACGATCCGGTTGTTCTTCTCGGTATAG
>JAKART010000217.1 GCA_021819255.1 Acidobacteriota bacterium | reverse complement strand
CGGTTCCACCTCAAACTGCGTCTGTTCCAGCCTTTCGCCCTGAGCCAATGCGCCCACATCGATCAGAAGGGTGTTGCCAATGGGTATCCGTTCCGCACTGGCAACGCGCAGCAACTGGAAGCCTCCCCCCGGGCTTCCGTCCGTCAACTCCGGTTGCGACTCAAAGCTGCCGGCCAGCCGCGTGCTTCCACCCATCGGGTTTGCGATTCCATAGCCGGCTACCAGCGCCACTGAAGGCTGAGCGGAGGTTGACGCTGTGCGGATCTCGCCGAGATCCGCACGCAGCACAGCCGCATCCCCGTTTCCCATGGTCCGGTTCAGCAGGAGAGCCTGATGGAGCCCGCCATTCCCAAATGCTCCGTCTGCGTTGGAGAACAGAAGCCTTCGCTGTGAAGATGCTTGGTGAGGTCGTTCCGTACTTGATGAGGCGGGAACTCCGTCGTCCGGATCCACCCATTGCAGAAGGGGGCGGTTGGCCATGGCGCGCAGCGTCCACTTCCAGTCATCGACTGGATCGTCGGCTCGGCGACGCTGAGCCGGAAGCCAATGAGCGACGTCGAAGATACTCTCCAACGTGAGGTTTGACACTGTTTGGACCGCAGGACGCAGACGGACGTCATTGCGCACCAGGGGAAGGAAGAAAGCGGCTGACACGCGCAGTTCATACTTCCCAGGGGAAAGCTTGGTCAGGAGATATCGGCCGTGTGAATCGCTGACGGCTTTCGCCACAGTTTGGCTGCCGGGGGGGCTCAGCAACTCGATCAGCGCCCCCATCTGTGGCGCTCCGTGAACGTCTTCGACAGTTCCAGAGATCGCCGCTGTCTGCTGGGCGTGAATCAACCCCGCGCAACAACCAAGAATCAGCCAGACCAGACCTAGGACAACTCGTCTCACCGCGCTTCAAAACCTCAAGGGCGCGTCGATGGCACTCTGACTCCACCCGGTGATTGGGCCGAGTGGGAGGCGATCAGAATGGAGTTGGCTATCGCGGTGGTGTCTTGCGTAGCTTGTCTCCGCATCGCATGGTTCCCGAGCTTCCGGATCCACGCAGACCCCTGAACGCTATGGCTTTGGTTGCCGCACATCCAGAGATTCAAAAAACGGGTCGAACAGCTTCCTACTCAATATTGAATGGTGCGCTCTGGGCAATGTGCTGCTTCAGGATGCCGTCGTTCACCTTGATCGTAAGCTGGTACTTGCCCGGCTCCAGACTCGCCAGGGGCATTGTTTTTTCCAGCGTGAGTTGGTCAGCATTGGGGTTGAGCTTGTCGGTTGACTCCTGCGTGTCCAGAATCTGCTTGTTCGTGGCCAAGTCCAGAATCTGATATTCGATTGTGGCGTCATTGCGCTTATTTTGCCCGATTCCCAGGTTGTACACCTGCATCCAGAAGTTGAGGTTCTGGTTGCGATGAAAGATCACAGGCGCGGTCACCGTGGGCGGAACCCTTGGAATGACCTTGGTGTTGCCAATGACGAAGCTTCCCGTCCCAATGTCCTTGGAGGGTACTCGCTCCATGGAAGATGCCAGGATAAGCGATGAAGACGCCAGAAGGTCATCGTCATACTCGGGGACGTCGATGCTGCGTCTCCAGATGCCCAAATGGTCCGGATTATTCACATCCTTGATGGCAATCTCCAGCTTGTAGCGCCCGGGAGGAAGCGGAATGGCATTCCAGTACACCGAGACATTGTTCTTGGTCCGCTCCAAAAGATCACTTGGCGTCTCCACCTTCACCGTATCCTCGAAGGTGTACATAATGCGATGCGTGATCGTGCTCACCCGTCCAAGAATGTTGACCAACCCCACCGAATCGCCTTCTTTGGTGTTGTAGGTAATGTCACCATTGCGAATCTGCAGGGTGACCGGAACCATCACGGTACTGTTCGTGACCTTGACGTAGTCCGTTCTCACGTCAAACAGGAACGGCGGCCCGTTCAGAACCTTCGACGAGGTCAGGAACTGATCCAGATCCGTGAACTGAATGGGTGGCGGAGCAAACAGCTTCGAGAAGGTATCGAGACGGTCAAACTCCTTGCCCTGTTGCGAAGAGGACATAGGCCCCGTACCCAGTTGCTCCAGACCGCCTCCGGTGAATCGATCTTTCTTTTGGGCCATACCCATCTGTTCATACTGGGTGAGTCCGGCGCCGGGGACGTGCAGCAAGGCATCCTTTTCCGCGCGATTGATGGTTGCGTGATACTCCCCGCACATACAGGTGTCCACAAACTCGACATCGATGTTATCGCCGACACCGGCCAGATAGCGATAGTGCCAGACCTCGAACGGATAGGTTGACGTCTCACCGCCCCCTTCATCGACGGGCCGCTCATACGTTCCGCCCGAAGGGTGCGAATCGATGCTGTCCGGCTTTCCCCAGGCTATGTAGATATGACCGCGGTCGGTCATCCAGCCCGGTTCGCCGGCAGCGAAGTGCTCATTGGCGTACTGGATACGTGCATAGTATTCGTCGCGGAATTCGTTGTCGTTGGAGTCCGGATTGGGGTTGCGGCGCTGCCAGAATGCCTCGATGAAAGCGTCCCGCTCCTCATCGTTGCTCAGGTTTTTAAAGGCGTTTTCTTCCTCGGGAGTGATGATCCATCGCACATCCTCGTTCAGCCACTTTTTGTAGTACCCCTTGAGCTCTTCTCGGGTGGCCTTGCGGCGCTGCCGCTCTTGGCCGTAGGTAAGCTTGCGGGTTAATGGGTTGGGATTTTCTACAACTGGGGGGGCTTTGGCAGCGCCTCCGCTAGCAGGCGTCGTCTGCGCCGTAGTCTGGTCCGAAGAGGCAGATTGCCCCGGAAGCCTCGCGCCCATACAAACAAGCGCCGTGATCGTCATTCCAGAGAGAAGATAACGTGATATCGAGTTGTTCATGAGTGGGCCCCGCGGCTGATATGCACCCGTCCCTATTCTAGTATCGGTTATCGGCCTGCACAAGGACACCCCGCCTGGCGCTGTATCATCCAGATAGAACTGGATTTGTCGTTCTGTCGACACGCGCCGCCGAGGGGCGGGTGCGGTGACGGCCATCGCCGCCGTGTGACCTTTCGCGCCGGGGCGGCGTTGCGGAACCAAGTGAAAGTCCGCAGCGTATTCGCTTCTGTCAGAATCAAATTGGGGAGTCCAGTCTCGAAATATGGGACGGCTCCGCCAAGAGAAAGCGCTCACCACTGGTAATTATGACTGGCAAGAAGATTTCGCTGACCATTCTGCTCTTTCTTCTGGTGACCGGCGTCGTTGCCGGAACCATTGCACACAGCCGTTCGGACGTTCCGGCTGTTACCACCGGCAAAGCAGTTCGCGAAGATCTGGTGTCCACGGTAAGCGGTACCGGGCAGATCAAACCCAAAGTTCAGGTCAACGTGGGCACCACCGCCTTCGGCCGCATCACGCGCCTCTACGTGAAAGAAGGCGATCACGTAAAAGCCGGTCAACTGCTGGCGACGGTGGAAAGCCAGCAACAGGCCAGCAATGTGGCGGCCCAGAACGCGACGATCGCAGCAGCGCAGACCAACGTCGACTCTTATATTGCCAATGAGAAGACCGCTCAGGCCAATGTCCTGGAGGCCCAGGCAGATCTGGAACAGAAGCGCTTTGACTATCAGCGCGCCCGCGCCCTTTATCAGGACAACTTGATCGCCAAACAGGATTTCGACGCCAAGAAAGCCGCCTATGACGTGGATGTGGCCACGGTGGCCCAGCGCCAGGCGGAGGTCCGGCAGGCCAAGGCTCAGGTGGACTCGGCGCGCAGCCAGGTAAGTCAGGATATCGCCATGCTGCAAGGGGACAATTACTCGCTGGAGTTGACCCGGAGTATCGCCCCATTTGACGGTCTGGTGACCAACGTCCCGGTGCGGGAGGGCGAAACCGTCGTCGAGGGCATCCAGAACTCGGAGGGCTCAACTCTGATGACCCTGGCGGACATGTCCATCATTACCGCGGAAGTCAAGGTCGACGAGACCGACATTCCGAGCGTGGCTCTGGGCCAGACGGCGCTGGTCAGCGTGGATGCCTTCCCGGGACAAACCTTCACCGGAAAGGTCACCGAGGTCGGAGATCAGGCCCTGCTGAGAACCACAGGCCTGGCTACCTCCCAGTCAACTACCGGCACGGAAGAGGCCAAAGACTTCAAGGTGGTGGTTACCTTGGATCCGACCAAGGTAGACCTTAGACCCGGATTGACCTGTACGGCCAAGATCACCACCGCAAACAAGCCAAATGTTCTGGCCATCCCCATCCAGGCGCTGGTGCTGCGAGACAACGCTGTGGAAAAAGAGTATTTTCACCGTCACGGGAAGGCCCCCTCTTCTGCTTCTGCCAGCACCGGCGGCGAGTCAAAACTGGTGCAGGGAGTCTATCAGTTGACGAACCAGGACGGTCGCCTTCGCGTCCGCTTTGTGCCTGTCACCACAGGCATCGCCGGCGCCACAGATATTGAGGTGCTCAGCGGCCTGAAGGCCGGAGATGAAGTGGTCACCGGCCATTATCGGGTGCTGCGCATGCTGCACAGCGGTACGGCGGTAAAGCGAGACAACTCCGTCGCTGTCCCGCCAGCCTCGGATGACAGTTCGACCTAAGTTCTGCCCTTGCAAACCATGTCCCAACGGAGATACTCATGACGATCAACACCTCCGAAGTCATCGCACCGGCATCCAATCGCGTCGGCGCAAATGCGGACGGGCCGCGCTCCGGCGATGTCATCGTAACCGACAATCTTTGGAAGACCTACGAGATGGGCGACCAGTTGGTTCATGCCCTGCGCGGTATCGACATTCGGATTCAGCAAAACGAATACGTTGCGATCATGGGGCCATCCGGCTCCGGAAAATCCACGCTGATGAACCTGATCGGATGCCTTGACAGCCCCAGCGAGGGCCGCTACTGGCTCAACGATCATGATGTCTCTCAGCTAAACGACGATGAGATGGCGCGCATCCGCAACAAGGAAGATCG
>JAKART010000216.1 GCA_021819255.1 Acidobacteriota bacterium | reverse complement strand
TCTATATCTTTCGCGATCCGCGCTGGGGACGCGGCCAGGAGACCTATGGTGAAGACCCCTTTCTGACCGCGCATATGGCGGTCGCCTTCGTCACCGGCATGCAGGGCGACAACCCGAAGTACTATCGGGTGATCGCCACGCCCAAGCACTTTGACGTGCACAGCGGCCCGGAGCCGACCCGTCACTTTGCCGACGTGGATGTCAGCCGCCACGATGAGGTGGACACCTACGAGCCGGCCTTCCGAGCCGCTATCGTCCAGGGCAAAGCGGGCTCGATCATGTGCGCCTACAACGCCATCGAAGGGCAGCCGGCCTGCGCGAACCAGTATCTGCTGCAGGATCTGCTGCGCGGCCATTGGGGCTTCCAGGGCTACGTCGTCTCTGACTGCGGCGCCGTCCGGGACATCTACAACTTTCATCACTACCGCCCCACCCAGGCGCAATCCACCGCCATCTCCATGGAGCGAGGCATGGACAACGAGTGCGCGGACGGTATGGCCAAGGTAAAGGGCGACAGCGACTACAAGCCCTATATCGAGGCCGTACAACAGGGTTATCTGAGCCAAAGCGCCATGGATGCCGCGCTGGTGCGCCTGTTCACCGCGCGGATCAAACTGGGCATGTTTGACCCTCCCTCGATGGATCCCTACGCGAACGTCGACCCCGGCCAACTCAATAGCGCGGCGCATCGCGAGCTGGCTCGCAAGCTCGCCGATGAGTCCATGGTGCTGCTCAAGAACGACGGCACGCTGCCCATCCGGCCCAGCGTCCACAGCATCGCGGTCGTCGGCCCGCTGGCGGACCAGACCAATGTCCTGCTGGGCAATTACAACGGAATTCCAACCCACACGGTGACGATGCTCGAGGGGCTGCGAGCGGAGTTTCCGGGAGTCAAGATCACCTACGTCCCGGGAACCCAGTTTCTTAGCGATGCAGGCGATCCGGTTCCCGCCAATCTGCTCTCCACGCCGGACGGCAAGCCCGGCCTGCTGGCGGTGTACGCCAACCCCGGAAGCTTTGTCCCGGGAGCCGGAGGGCGGGCGAAGCCGTTGGCCAAGCGCATCGAGTCCCAGGTCAACCTCAGCCAGAGCAACCTCCCCGCTCAAGTTGCGGGCAAGAAGGCCATCAGCGTTCGGTGGACGGGGTTTCTCACGGCGGCGGAGACTGGCGACTACCGGCTCGGCATCCAGGGCGACGGTCATTTATCGGTCCAGGCAGACGGCAAAAGCGTTGCGACTGAGTGGAGAACGCATGGGGTGCAAGCGAAGTTCGGCCGCATCCATCTGGAACAAGGCCAAAAGGTGGCGATCACGGTGGAGTATGCCAGTCTGAACGGAGTGAAACCCCAGGCGAAGCTGCTATGGTCGCCGGTGAGCAACGCTCCCTCGCCAGCCGCGGTGGAAGCCGCCGGCAAAGCAGACATGGTGATCGCCGTTGTCGGCATTACCAGCCAGCTTGAGGGCGAGGAGATGAAGATCAGTGAGCCTGGATTCCTGGGTGGCGACCGCACCAGCATCGATCTGCCCGAGCCCGAAGAAGCTCTGGTGGAAGCGGTGGCCGCCACTCACAAGCCCCTGGTGGCGGTGTTGATGAATGGCAGCGCGCTGGGGGTGAACTGGATTCAACAGCACGCCAACGCCGTTCTGGAGGCCTGGTACTCCGGCGAGGAGGGTGGAACCGCTATCGCCGACACGCTCAGCGGCAAGAGCGACCCGGCCGGCCGGCTGCCGGTGACCTTCTACAAGGATGTCGGCCAGCTCCCCGAATTTGAAGACTACTCGATGAACAACCGGACCTACCGCTACTTCACGGGCAAGCCCCTGTATCCCTTCGGTTACGGCCTGAGCTACACTACGTTCGCCTACAGCGACCTGAAGCTGCCCGCCTCCGAGCAGGCCGGCGCTCCGTTGGATGTGTCCGCAACGGTGACCAACACCGGCAAAGTGGCCGGCGATGAGGTAGTCCAGCTCTACCTGAAGTTCCCACCGATCGCCGGAGCCCCGCAGATCGCTTTGCGCGGATTCCAGCGCATCCATCTGGCGCCTGGCCAGAGCGAACCGATACACTTTCAACTCAAGAATCGCGATCTGAGCATGGTCACTCAGGACGGAGATCCCATCGTCGCTGCGGGAGACTACACGCTGAGCATCGGCGGCGGCCAGCCGGATACGGGGGCGCCATCTGTTACGGGCAACTTCCGCATCGACGGCCAGATCGGCCTATCGCAGTAAGAAGACAACCATCCTCCCCGAGTTCACCCCAGCGGGCTGCTGCGGCCGTGCGCAAAGTGCGCCGGGCCGCAGCAGCCCGGAAGCGTCGCCTCCACACAACCAGCTCCCCCAGCCGCACAACCTTCCCCCAGCGACTTTGATCCCTGCCGCGGCAGAGGATAAGATCGCAGCTATGGCGGATGTTCTCCCTCCACCGGCCTCTTCTGCATCTTCCGGCGATCAACTCTCCGCATCCTCCCGTCACCTCTGGCGTCCTTTAAGCAGACGGCGCGCCGCCGCGGAGATGGGCGTAGGCTATGGCCTGATTCTGGTGGTCCTTTGGACCCCGCCGCCCTGGCAACGTCCGCTCTACCTCTTCACCGCGCTGGTGCTCGCTGTCATCTTTGGACGCAGCTTTGACAGTGCTCCCTCCATGGGACTGCGCGCCGGCAACTTCCTGCGTTCGCTCTGGGTGGTCGCGGTGGCTCTTGCGCTCTGCTCTATCTCTGTGGCGATGGCCATCTTCCTGCATACCCTCCACTGCCCGCACCGGCCCGTCCCGTTCTTCAAGCGCTATGCCGGCTATGCTCTCTGGTCCTTTGTGCAGCAGCTTCTCTTGCAGGACTTCTTCCTTCGCCGGCTGCTACGGCTGTTGCCCAGCACCGGCCTGGCGGCGCTGGCCACGGCCGGAATCTTTTCGTTTGCTCATTTGCCGAGCCCCATCCTGATGGTGGTCACCTTCACTTTGGGGCTGGTCTCCTGCCTGCTCTTTCTCAGGTACCGCAACCTCTATCCGCTGGCGATGGGGCATGCCATCCTGGGCATCACCCTGGCCATCACGCTACCCAACGCCGTGATCCACAACATGCGGGTCGGCCGCGGCTACTTCACCTACCGGGCGCCGCATCTCCCCACTCAGCGCAGCCACAGCGACCAGGTGCTGTCCACCAGCGCATGGGTCAACACCGAGGCTCCTACCCTGCGCTCGCGGCGCCAGGCTCGACCGTAGAAGATACCCGCCAAAGCCGCCATCAGCACGTACCTCCAGTTGAAGTGCAAGGCGCGTTTATTGAAGTGGGACAGCCCGAAGAGCACGGAGGTCGAAATCAAGGCGGGGATCCGCCCCAGCCGCCGCTCAAGGAGATTCTGCATCCAGCCGCGAAAGAACAGCTCTTCAGGAACGGCGATGAACAGGAAGGTGAATCCAAAGGCGCCTGCCGCCTCCGCCAGGGAGGGCCGGCGCGCATGGAAGTGCAGAAACCCTAACCCCAATCCCAACAGGATCGCGATCGGCGCGTAGAAGGCGTACTCTCTGCTGCCGACAAAGAGGTCGCGCCGACGCAAGCGCAGATCGAAGCCCACTCCGTTCAACTGCCGCACCACCAGAAATCCATACATGCCGGCATCCAGCAGCAGCAGTTTGCTGAATACGGCCAAATGCGGGGGCCAGGCGCCTTCCAGCCAGCGCAGATCCACCGCGAGACCCAGCCCCGCCAGCACCAGCAGTTCCCTCCAGCTCCCGCGCTGCTGCGGGTCTGCTCGGCGCGCATCCTCCAGCAGGGCCGCCACGGCCACGGGAAGCAGAAGGTAGAGGGCCAGCCAGCGCAGGTGAAAGTCTCCACAGGCACAGGTAACCAGCAGATACGGCACAGCCAGCACGGCGGGAGATCCCAGACGCGCCCAGGTGGCCGGCTTGCCCGGCCGCCGGGCCAGCGCCTGAGCCCAGGCCTGCGCACGCTCTCCGCCGAAGCCCAGCGCCAGCAGCGGCAGCAGGGTCAGGCAGGCCGCCAGAAGCATCATCGCCCATGCCGCTGCGCTGTATCCCTCGATCCGCACCAACCACGACATGCCTCTACGATAGCAACTTGCCAGAGCGCTGCCCAGCCTCCACTCGCCTCCCAAAGCGCAGGAAACTCGTGGAAACCGCCCGCTGCCTTTGGACCGGCATGCGCTTATGCGCCACCCGGCCGACTCGGACCGGATCCGTCGTCAGCACCCTCGCTTTCGCCTCAAGAGTGCTTCCCGGCAGGAGCACCTCCAAAGAACTTGGAGAGCGCCGCGATGAGCTTCTGCGCCTGCTGGCCCTCAGCCGCGCCTTGATTCTGCACCGCGCCAACTGCCCCTACCGAGCCGAAGAAA
Source organism: Acidobacteriota bacterium (assembly GCA_021819255.1). Classification (GTDB taxonomy): domain Bacteria; phylum Acidobacteriota; class Terriglobia; order Terriglobales; family Acidobacteriaceae; genus Granulicella. The sequence goes on along the minus strand of JAKART010000216.1, from coordinate 605 downwards.
GACGGCTTGGTCTTGATCTTGCCCTGCCAGGCCAGTTTTCCGTCAGGGCTGGTGAGGGTGTACTCCATCGTGATGGACTGACGGCCCGCGCCGTAGCCGAGCAATGCACGCTTCGCGGCGCTGCCGGCGTAAAACTCAACCTCTTTGGCCGTGAGCGACCATGTGCCTTTTGGCTGCTCGGCCAGCTTCTCAAATGTCGCCACGGTGGCAAACAGATTGCTGTATTCAAGCGCGTCGGCCTCCTCGCGCTGCGTAGCAGCCACAGCGGCTGCTGCCTTTGTGTCGCAGGCGAATCTGGCAATCCACAGATTGCGAGGCTGTGTCGCTGGCTGCGGTTGTGGCGCCTGTTGTGCGTAGTCGCCTGCTGCGAACATGGCGGCGACCAGCGAGGACAAAAAAACGGCTCGAGCAACTTTCATGAACGGTCAACCCCCAGGAGAACGAAAATGTGCGGATAAGTCTGCGCCGGATTATAGCACGGCCCCGTCCACCCACAATGATGGCTTCAAGGACCAGGGCCCCCATCCACCAGCGATCCTTAAAGCCGGGGGCCGAACCTTCGTGGGGACTCAGCAGGCGCCCAGGCGCCGGGTGCGGGCGCCCGA
>JAKART010000215.1 GCA_021819255.1 Acidobacteriota bacterium | reverse complement strand
TCCGATCTGGAAGGAATCAACCTGGTCTTCGAGGGGTATCGATCCGGCAAGCTGGATCTTACCCGGCTTATCTCGCACCGATTTTCGCTGCAAGAGGCCTCTGCGGCGATTCATCTGGCTTCGCATCCCAGAGCGGATTCGATGAAGATCGTGCTCAAGCCTTGAAAGTGCAGGCCAGACACTCCGAGAAGCGGCAAAGTGCAAACCGCGTTTGTGCTCGGACGGGTCATCCATGGATCTTCTCGCTCGTCCTCGCTTGGAGGAGACGGGCGATTCCGATGGACGCAAATTGGCTAGACCATTTTCCCTGAAGGTGTAAGCAAGGGGAACGACTCCTGTGGGCGTTTTCCTCAATGAAAACGCCACCGAACGCCCGCTTCCGTACACCCATCATCAGGGAAAATGGTCTAGCGGATGACCTGGATGAGTCGGCTGGTTGGTCCGATCCAGGCCGGAGAGCCGCTGTGGCTTAGCTGTCCGGTAGCGTCATTCCAGTGCAGTCGGGTGATCTGGAAGCTGCCTTTTTCATATGCGTAGGTCTTTCCGTCGTCCTTGAAGAGGGTGAAGTCAGCGTCTGCGCCGGGGAATATCTGCAAAGCCGTGATCTTCTGCGGTTGAGAGGTGCTAAGAATCCGACTTCCCAGAGGAAGGATGGATCCGGCCCGGACAAAGAGGGGGAGAACGTCAATCGGGGCAGAGACGGTGATCGTCTGACCGCCCTCGTATCGCTGCTTTGTCCAGTAGTTGAACCAGGCTGTTCCGGCCGGCAGATACACTTTGCGGCTCGTCGCTCCCTGTTCGGTGACAGGGGCAACCAGAAATGCCGGACCGAACATGTACTCATCGCGGATGTCAGCCACCTTCTGGTCGTGCGGAAAATCCATGAACAGCGCCCTCATATACGGTGCGTCCGTCTGGTAGCTCTGATAAGCGACGGAGTAAATATAAGGCAAAAGCTGATAGCGCAGGCGAAGATATTTCTCAAGTATTGGCTCGGCCTGTTTCCCATAGGCCCAAACTTCGTTATGACTTCGAGCTCCATGAGCCCGCATGACCGGTTGGAAGACTCCCCACTCAAACCAGCGTACAAAAAGCTCTGGATAATCCGAATAGCTCTTGACCGTGGCTTCCGCGCCCGCAGGACTGACCAGAGGCGTATGTTCGGGCTGGTAATTGGCGGGAAGATGGGGTGGGCGGAAGCCCGCAATATCGGTGTCCCAGTAGGGGAAGCCGGAGGCCGTAAAGTCCAGTCCAGCCGGAATGGAGCGCTTGAGCATGTCCCAGGTGGCCGTGATGTCGCTCGACCAGAAGACGGCGCCGTTGGCTTGCGCGCCCAGATACGCTGCGCGGGCCAGGAGAAAAACGCGGCGCTGATCGCCAAAGTCCCGCCGGAAGCCGTCATAAACGGAAGCAGTATGGAACAGGGGGTAGATGTTGTAATCCTTGCGCCCCGATCCGACGTAAAAGAAATCATGGAGGGGATCGATATCGGGTTCAGTTTCGTCGAGCCAGATATAGCTGAAGCCGTCCTTTTTCACGTACTCATCACGAATCCGTTCCCACCACCATCTGGCAGCGGCGGGATTTGTGGTGTCGATGTTTGGACCAATGGAGTCGGGAACGCCATCGGAGTCGGGTTTGCCGTCGGCTTTGCGAATAAGCCAGCCATTGTTTTCCAGCATCTTGTAGTACTTGGAGTTGGTGGCGAAGTGCGGCCATACGCTGATCAGCGTGGAGATGCCCATCGAGTGGAGCTGCTTGTTCATGGCCGCCGGATCAGGCCATCGGCTGGGAACCAGGTCAAAGTTGCCATACGCCGTCATGTTGAAGAAGTCCACGACCAGGATATCGAGCGGCAGATTGCGCTCCCGGTATCCCTTGGCGACGCTCAGCAGCTCATCCTGGCTGGCGTAGATCATCTTGCTCTGGATAAAGCCGTATGCAGGCTTCGGCAACATGTGTGCGGGGCCGGTGAGTTGGCGGTACCCTGCGTAAACTTCATCCGTGTTATCGCCGGCGATGACGAAGAAGGAGACTCGGTCTCCCACGTCAGAGGACCACACATTCTTAAGGTTGAATCCGAGATCGATGGTGGTCTTCGATGGGTTGTCCCAGATCAGACCGTAGCCGCGGCTGGAAACCAGGAAGGGAACGCAGACGCTCTCTCCACCCACTGCGTCATAGTTTTGCCAACAGCGGATGCGATGGTCTCTGAGATCCAAAAAGCCTTGCTGGTGCTGTCCAAGACCGTAATAGTGCTCGTCGGCCGGAGAGTCAAAGACGGCCGATACCTGGAATTCCGCGTCCGCTTTGGCGATGCTTGAGGATCCCTTGCCGGATTTTTCCGCTTGGTTTGGAGTCATGTTCCAACGCCGCAGAGAGAGCAGCGGCTTTCCGGAGGCAGTTGCAATCGAGATGAGGTCGTTGAAGGGTCCGGTGACTGGGGCTGGACCGTTGATATGGTGCGCCGTGGCGGCGAAGGCCGCCCTGGTCGCCTTGCTAAGCGGCAGGATGAGCGGCGGCTGATCTCCCGGGCCAATACGGACCACCATTTTGCCCGACCGAATCACCTCAGATCCATCCGCGGCCTGCTCACTGGACCACCCCTTCATCGATGGAGCACCCGAGATCCCATATCCAGGCTGCGCAAGAGCAGCGGATCTGTCTGTGCTCATGGTGATTCGAACGATGTTGGGAGCATAGGGCTCAATGGCCACGGTACGTCCGTTTCGCGATAGCACGATTGGCGTATCGGCGGCCCACGCGGTCCGGCAGCTCATCAGGAGCGTTCCCAGCGCCAGGACGACTCCGGCCGCACCAACAGAGCGCAGCATTGTCCCTCTCCTGCATTCCGCCGACGCCGTGCCGGGGATCTCTACGTTCGAGCCGTGTCTTGATTTCATCTGTCACCTCTGAATCCAAGAAAGATCCAAGAAACTTGCGTGCCGGAACCGTTCCTTCCGCGCCCGGGGATGGAAGAACGCAGGTTCAAAGGCGTCCTTCCTCCTCTCAATTCATCTACCTTGACCCCGGCGGCGGATCCCTGGATCCGTGCTGAACTACAGAGCACATCGAGCTTGCCCAAGGTCCCCAGTTTGCCGGGAAGGGTTGCACTCATTCCGTGCGCACTCCTCAATTCTCTAATTTTTACCACAGCGTTATCTTCTCGATTCGTTGCGGTTTCTCTGCTGCCTGCTTGATGTTGTGCCTTGTTTTGCGGATGGAGTGAGACTCCCGGGAGAGGTTCCAGCCATGTCCGCGGCGGAGACGCAAGGTTGGAACATAGACAGGGTTGCGATCTCCAGCGATGGTGTGGAACTGCGTCCGGTTCGCTGGGAGTTGCTGCGCGCATCATCTGAAAGAAGCAGGCTGATTTGACTGCCGATGGCCCCGCCCGGCCGGGCCGTCATTCATGGGCGGGGCGAAGCGATGAGTGCTTTTGATTCGGGGCCAGCTCCTGTCTGGTAACGATAGGTACGTAGCCGATCTCCAGTCCTTTGGGAGGGGTGACGATGAGGGCCGAGTCAAGCGTCGCCAGCGATCCGCTGCCAGGGGGCGCGATGTAGTTGCGGCCGATCGGCCAGTTGGCCTGGATGCGCTCTGCCCTGGACTGTAGCTGTGCCTTTTGCGCCGGGCTGAGATGCAGGTGCTGCAACGCGGGCTGGTCCACAAACCGATACCAGGAGTAGGTCACCTGGCTGCCATCGCTCAACACGGCGGTGTAAGGCCCGCTTTTAGGCCCCGGGTCTCTCCATTCGCTCTGCGGCGAGGCCGGCGAGGTGTATGGTTTGCCCTCGACGGCCGGCGCAAAGGTCTGGGCGGCAAGGCCGGTCTCCGGGGGCACCTGAGAGGCGGGTATGGCTACCATCGCCTTGCCCTCCTGCTTGAAGTACTGCGGAAAGCCCGCGGCGGGCTGCTTCCACCGCAGGCCATAGGAACAGGAGCCGCGTTGCCCCACCATGGTGGTCTGCACAAACGCGTCAAAGCCGGTCATCGGCACCGAGTGCTGATCAAACTGGAGCGGCCGATTGCGGCAAACCGGAGTGGCCGCGCCCTGCGGATCAAACCTGCCCGTAACCGCTTGACTTGAGCTCCACCACTGCTTCATGGGGCTGTACAGCGCGCTGCGCGAGTACATCTTCACATCTTGCATCAGGACCGTGATCCCGGAGTCATCGATGGGAAAGAGCAGCCTGGGAATCCGGGCATAGAGAACACCCTGGCGATCCTTGTTGCTGAAGTACGGAACCGTGTTCACCTCCATGGCGCCGCCCGCCATCACCCCGGGCCGGGCATCCAGGGTCCGGCCCAGGTCAGAGGGATAGCCGCGCGAGATGGCGCTCCAGGTGCTGGGAAGCCAGAAGGCCACCGGCCCCTTGAAGTTCTTCGCGTTGACGAACATGGTCCAACTCTCATCTCCGGTTACCTGGCGATGCTGGACGACGACAGGCTGCATCAGGGGTAGCGCCATCCAGGCCGTCCCGAACAACTCCCCGTCCATGCCCGGCTTGAACGTCCACCCGTCCGGAGGAACCACCAGCCGGTTGCTGAGCTGCACCAGCCCCATCTGATCTGCGGCAAGCGGAGAAGCGTAGAAGCTCCATCCTGACGAAGAGATCTCGTCGTTGTAGCAGTCAGGGGTGCCATTCATTCTGTACTTTGAGGTGACCGAGGGGAACTGCGTGCTGGTCCAGAACCCAAGACCGCCTTCGATGGTTTGAAAGACATCGCGATAGGAGGGAGCGCGCTTCGGCCAGTGGTCGCGCGCCAGCGTGCCGTGCGGGCATAACGGCTGTTCATAGCTCCGGTTGTCGGGGATGATCCATGTTCCGGGCAAGCCGATCTGGAAGGATTTCAGCGGAGATGCCAGCAGAGGAAACACCGCCGAGTAGAAGCTGACGCCGTAGCCGTAACCGGTCTGAGGAGGCGACACCCGCATCGAAATGTAGCCGTGAAGACCATCGCCCATCGACTCATGCAGCTTGCCAT